>CAYUBC010000199.1:0-6530 GCA_964442885.1 uncultured bacterium
ATTGCATACTGTCTGTCTATGAACGAGGGCGCACTCCAACGCCGCACTAGCTATCGCCTGCTGCTCACTAGCCTCTGGGCTACACTGCTGCTGCTGGCCGTAGAGGTTATTGGCGGCTGGGCCAGTCAGTCGCTAACGCTGTTGGCCGAGTCCCTGCATACGTTGATAGATGGCTTTAGCACCGTGCTGAGCTTAATTGCTGTAACCTCCTTGCAGCGGCAAATGGGCCGCGAGGTGTGGGGACACGGTCGGGCTGAGGTGGCGGCTACCCTGGTGCTCTGTGCGTTTTTAGGATTTACCGGCGTTAGCCTGCTACTAATTGCTCTGCGTCAGATTTTTCAAGCCTTTAGCGGGGTAGACAATGCCTTCCTGGTTAACCTTGATCCCCAGGTGCTGCGGTTTACGGCCATCATGGTGATTCTGAATGTGGCCTTTGGCATCTACGCCAGCTACCAGGCCCGCAGCCTCAACAGTTTGGCCCTCAAACTCAATACCCAGCACTTTTTGGTCGATGCCTGGCTGAGTATTGTGATGGTGGTGGTGCTGTTGGCGATTTGGCAAAATCAGCGCTGGCTGGATCCTCTCTTTGCCCTGGTGCTGCTGCCGCTGGTAGCCCGCAGCCTGTGGCGGGTGCTGAACGAGCAACTACCGCTGCTGCTGCGACCCACGGCGATCGCCCCGGAAGCCATTGCCCAACTGGTTACCCAAATCGAAGGAGTTACCCGCTGCAAGCGCATTCGATCGCGGGGGATGGTGGGTCGGCAGGTGTGGATTGAGCTGCATCTGGTGCTACATCCAGAATTTATGGAAGCAGCAGAGACTGTTGGTGACCAGATTGAGGCCCTTTTGCGAAAACAGTATGGCCCGCTGCGTACCCAGGTTTATATCGAAGCGGCCCGCACCCGCCAGGATGCTTTTTTAGAACCTGGCCCGTTTCATGGATGAAGCGCCGTGCAGACAAAGCGTTATCCTTAATTTCCCCCTGTGCGGCCAGATTTCTGCGCTATCCTGCGCCAGTCCCCAGGAGTGGGGGTGTGATAATAGAAAGGTTGTATTCTTGCCCAGCGTTTCTACTCCCCCCGCATGACAGACTCAGACCTGGCCCAAACCGGGCTTTCCCTCAAGCGATTGTTTTTGATTATGGTGTCGGCTCTGGTAGGGCTGGTGTTGGTGCAATCCCTCCTGAGTAGCTGGAACCAGCCCCAGGTCGCTAACCAGCTTCAGCTTTACCAAACCGACCTGCTGCTAGAGGGCAGTGCCTGGCAGGGGGAAGGCTTACCTGCCGACCAGTGGCCCATGCTGCGGGAGGGGCTGCTGGGCAAAGATCCTGTCGCCACTGCCCAAACCCAGTACACCGAGGTGCGGCAGCAGGCAGCGGATAACCTGGCCAAAGCCTCCCAACCCCCAGCGGCGGAGAGTTTACTCGACGACACCCAGGCCGGTAAGCCCCTCTCCCGGAGGCAGCAAGCCGCCCTTGACCAGCAACAGGTGCTCCTGCACAAGCTCGACCTGCGCCTCGGGTTGATGGATGCTTACCGGGGCGAGGTCGCCGCCGCCATCTCCCGCTGGACCCAGGTGCGCAACAGCGACACGGCCCCGGCCCCCCTGGTACGCACCGCCGATCGGTTGATTCGGCTCTGGCAAAATCAGGCCCCACTGCCAGAAGACGAGCTCTGGTTAGGCCAAACCCTAGATGGCTGGTTTGAGTATCGCGCCCTGGAGCAACTTTACACCGTAGACAACCGCGAGGCCGACCGCCAGCAACTCCAGGCCCAAGAGCAGGAAACGGCTCAGCATCAGCTCGTTAAACTCGCCATTGTGGGTGCCCTCCCGGCCATGGGGGCGTTTCTGGGAGTAGCGCTGATCGTCTGGTTGGTGCTCCAGCGGCTGGTGCGGGGGGAGCAATCCCTACTGCGCCAAAATGCCGGTGTCGGTTGGGCCATCCCCTGGGATGCCGAAACCATCTGGCAGGTGTTGATAGTTGGCTTTTTCTTTGTTGGGCAAATCTTGCTACCGTTGATTTTAGGTGGGCTGGGCCTGGGTGGTGCCGGGCTCAGCAGCCGCGAACGGGCCTTTTTTTCCCTGGGTTATTACACACTAATGGCCCTCGGCGGCCTGGGGGTCTTGTGGTGGTCGGTGCGGCCCTACCGGCCCTTACCAGAGGGCATGTTTCGCCTCAAGCTGTCTGGTAAGGGGGTGCTCTGGGGGCTGGGCGGCTACTTTGTAGCGCTGCCCTTAATGCTGGGCGTAGCGCTGCTCAACCAGCAAATCTGGCAGGGGCAGGGGGGCAGTAATCCCCTGCTGCAAACGGTGCTGGAAGAACAAGACCCGGTGGCCCTGGCAGTCTTTTTCCTGACCGCGGCGGTGGCAGCTCCCCTGTTTGAGGAAACCCTATTTCGGGGCTTTCTGCTGCCGTCGCTGACCAAATATATGACCGTGGGCTGGGCCATTGCCCTGAGCGGGTTGATTTTTGCTGCGGCCCACCTGAGCCTATCGGAGGTACTCCCCCTGACGCTGCTGGGCTGCATCCTGGGCTTTGTGTATACGCGATCGCGCAATCTCCTATCGCCCATGCTGCTGCACAGTATTTGGAACAGCGCTACCATGCTGGGTCTGTTTATTTTGGGATCTTAGTCAGCTTTAAAAGTAATCTGGGCTACAATTAGCGGCCCGTTCAAGATTAGCTTTTAGAGCTGTATGCCACATTTCCTGGCTAGGTGAAGTAGAGCCTGTCTACTAGTACACTACGGCAGAAATAAGCCTGCCGTTCAGGACGCTTGAAATACCGATGCTCTAAGGATTTTTCACTTTGAATTTTGCATTTTGAACTCCGCGTAGCGGTACTAGCTTCAAAAACGCTGTAGACCAGTTATAAAACCGTCATGGATTTTGCGGAAGTTTCCGGAATCCTCGCCACAATAAGAGTAGTTTAACCCTGTAGAGACACGGATAGATCCCTGATTCTTAGGGGTTTCTAAGCGTATCTTCATCTGGATTTCCTAGATTCTTTACAGGAGCTTTAGCCAGGAGCCAATTGCTTTTGTTGATGCTTCACCTGATCGGTTTGGGAATTCTTTAACGTAGACAAGTTGTCGCGGCAGTTACCGCTGCCAAAACCACAGAAGTATACTGCTCCGACCGATTTCAACTCTATAGGTAATGGTATCAAGGGTCACTTACTTCTGACCTAAATGAGGTTTCAGTATGAAAAACTTCGTTGCTAATCTCAATCTAACTCTCACAAAAATTCGTCATCGCCTCAGTTTAGATCCACTGCATCCCCTGCGGCAGTGGATCAGCCAACTGCACATTGAAACACCCAAACGGGCTCACAAAGTAGCCGGGTTAATTCCTGCCCAGTGCCCCTTTGAGCGAGATATTTTTATTTTTGGTCGTCTGGTCGCGCATTTTCCACCGCTTTGTAAATTAAATCCGCTCTATAACGAACTGGTAGAGTTGCGGTTTCGTGCCCTGTGTTATCTCGCTGATGAGTGCGGCGAAGATATTTCAGCCTATATCTAGGGGCTGTCATCTGTTAGCCGCTGATGGCTCAGAAATCAACGGTCACAGCCCCTAGCCTGGTTCTTGGGGCGGGCGTGGCAGCGCTGATAACACAAGGCTTCTGGTCGTAATTGATGACACGCCCTAGGGCGGAGTGGATGGGTCGTCTGACGTTCACTCCCCCTCCCCCTCTAACAATCTCGGTGTCAGGTCAATGCGGCCTGGAGTTTCCAGGGTTTCGGCGGCGGTGGTGCCCAATTCTTTAAAGCGTCGAGCACTGACTAGCACCCGGGTTTCTAAGCAGGCGGTGGTCTGGTTGAAGGCTTTGACGGAGGTTTCTAAGCCCTTGCGGAGTTTGATGAAATGGCCGGTAAGGGTCTGGAGGCGGTCGTAAAGTTCTTTTCCCAGGGCGCTGACCAGTTGAGCATTTTCAGCCATTTTTTCCTGTCGCCAACCGTAGGCAATGGCCTTGAGCAGGGCAATTAGTGTGGTGGGGGTGGCCAAAATGACGCTCTGGTTAACGCCGTATTCAATCAGCTGAGGGTCGTGCTCTAGGGCGGCGCTAAAGAAGGTTTCGCCGGGCAAAAACAGCACCGCAAATTCGGGGGAAGCCTCAAACTGATCCCAGTAGGCCTTGGTACCCAGTTGGGTCAGGTGGGTGCGCACCTGGCGGGCGTGGGCGCGCAGCTTTTCCTGCCGAGTTTGCTCATCTGGGGCTTCTACGGCTTCTAAATAGGCTTGCAGCGGAGCCTTGGAATCGACAATAATCTGGCGGGCGTTGGGCAGCTTAATCACCATGTCGGGCCGCAGCCGTCCCCCCTCGGTGTCAACAGAGCACTGCTCAATAAAGTCGCAATATTCGACCATGCCAGCCATTTCCACCACTCGGCGCAGTTGAATTTCGCCCCAGCGACCGCGCACCGCGGGCACCCGCAGCGCCTTGACCAGTTTGGCGGTTTCGCTCTGCAACTGGGTTTGGCTGGTGGCCAGAGATTTGAGCTGTTCAGTCAGGCTGGCGTAGGCAGACACGCGATCGCGCTCTAGCGCCTGCAGGCTGCCATCTACCCTGATCAGGGAGTCGCGCAGGGGCTTGACCACCTCGTCGATGGCCTGCTGCCGCTGCTGTAGGCTGCCCTCCGCCTGGGCCTGAAAGGTCGATAGTTTGGCCTGGGCCAGCTCTAGAAAGGATTGGTTGTTGTGGTGCAGGGCATCCGCCGAGAGGGCGCGGAAGGCATCGCTAAGCTGCTGCTGGGCCTGGTTGAGTAGGGCGACCTTGTCCTGGGTAGCCCGCTGCTCGTGGAGGAGCTGGGTGTGGAGTTCGGAGAGTTTGGCTTTAAGCAGGGTGTTTTCGCCCTGGGTCTGGGCCAGGCGGGTATCGCGATCGCGCAGTCCCTGCTCCAGTTCTGCCAGATGGCTCAGGTGGGCTTCCGCAGCAGCGCGGCGGGCGGCTTCGTCGCGGGTTTCGTGGCGGCTGTAGTCGAGCTGGGTATGTAAATCTCTCAGAGTTGTGCGTAACTCCTCAAGTTGCTGATCGTTCTGGTGCAGGCGCTCGATCATGCTGGCGCGGTCGGCCACTAGATCAGCCTTGGCCCGCTCGCGGAACATTTGCATGCGGCTGGTAAAAATTAACCCGGTGGCGATCGCCCCTAGCCCCACCCCACAAAGCAAGCTGAGTAAAACCGGCATAGCACTCCTAGCTAACCACGCCCACCAGAGTGGGTACGTGAATACTACCCTATCTTGTTCCAGGCGTGCAAAGCTTGAAGACTCTCGCTGGTTAGAGCATGGCACTAAACCGTGGTTCACCAAGTTAGCGTTATGCCGCCCTGAGGGTCAGCTATTCTAGAGGGCAGTGGCGTTTTGCTGTTGAGGGAGTAATTAAAGCATGGCAAGGCTAACACTGTGGCCACGGTTGCCGATGGGGTGCTTAGTTGGCCTGATGGCCCTGATGGTAGGGGGACAGCCGACCCTGGCCCAGCTCTGCACCGTGAACTGCCACTCTGGGGAAATTCAGTTTACGCCGGGCGATCGTATCACTGTTCAGGTCGTCAACCGCAGCACCGTAGCCGTTGGCGTTGAACAGCCTCCCTTGACTGGCCTCCGCACCCTGGCCCCTGGCCGCACCGCAGAGTTGGGATTTGGCTGGGGGACGCAGCCGAATATCTCCATCCTGCTTTGGGGCCTGGCTGACCAGCCGATTCGGGTTAACCTCAGTCGTCCAGCCGCTACGACTCTGACGGTGGATATTGTTAGCGCCCCCAGTGAGCCCAGCGATCGCGCTATCTTCATTGAGAATGATGGTCGTGTAACCGTGAAGTGACCTATGAACCTGCAAGAAAGCTTTTCTATGGCGGCCAAAACCCTGGCGGCTAATCGTCTGCGCAGCGCCCTGACCATGCTGGGCATCATCATCGGCAATGCCTCGGTGATTACGATGGTGGGCCTGGGCGAAGGAGCGCAGCGGTTTGTTAATGCGCAGCTCGAAACCCTTGGCCCCAACGTGCTCTTTGTGGTGCCCGGTAGCCGAGAAACCCAGCAGTTGGGATCCCTCGACATTCCCCGCACCCTGGTGCTGGCGGATGCGGTGGCGATTCAGCAGCAGGTGCCCTCGGTAACCGGAGTCGCCGCCGAGGCCAGCACCCGTCAGTTGGTGACCTTCCGCAACCGCAACGCCAATGTCAACATTGTGGGCACGGTGCCAGACTTTCTCACCGTGCGCAGCTTTGAGGTGGCTACCGGGCGCTTCCTCAGCGACCTGGATATGACCCGCAACGCCCAGGTGGCCGTGGTGGGCGACACGCTTAAGACTCGCCTGTTTGATGACACCGCTGCCGTGGGGCAGCAAATCCGAGTTGGCGGCGTCACCTTTGATGTGATTGGGGTGCTGGAGAAAAAGGGCTCTAACCTGGGGCTGGATTACGATGACGCCATCATGGTGCCAATTACCACCCAGGCCAATCGGCTGGCCGGGGAAGGACGCTCGCCCTACGGGGTGCCGGTGTCATTCATTACTGTATCGGCTCGCGATC
>CAYUBC010000199.1:6540-7067 GCA_964442885.1 uncultured bacterium
ATCGCGACAGCATGGCTACGGCGGAGTTCCAAATCACTAACCTGCTGCGATTGCGCCACAACATCATCGACGAGGACGATTTCTACATCAGCAGCCAGGACACCCTGCTTGATATTGCCAACACTATCACTGGGGCGCTGACCCTAATGCTGGCTGCCATTGCGGGCATTTCGCTGCTGGTAGGGGGGATCGGCATCATGAATATTATGCTGGTGTCGGTGCGGGAAAGAACCCAGGAAATTGGCCTGCGCAAGGCAATTGGCGCTTCCCAGGGCGATATTTTGGGCCAGTTTCTAATCGAAGCGATTATTCTCTCCATCGCTGGGGGCGTGATTGGCACTACCGTTGGGGTCAGCGGCATTATGCTCATTGGTGTGTTAACGCCCTTTGATCCTGGAATTTCAGTTAGCGCCATCCTGCTGGCGGTTAGCATTTCTGGGGGGATTGGGCTATTCTTTGGTGTCTTCCCCGCCCGCCAGGCCGCCCGTTTAGACCCCATTGTGGCCCTGCGGACGGCCTAGACCCTG
>CAYUBC010000200.1:0-7049 GCA_964442885.1 uncultured bacterium
GCAGGCGCAGTCGCAGTCGCAGTCGCAGTCGCAGTCGCAGTCGCAGGCGCAGTCGCAGGCGCAGGCGCAGTCGCAGGCGCAGGCGCAGGCGCAGGCGCAGTCGCAGGCGCAGTCGCAGGCGCAGTCGCAGGCTTGGGCGGCTACGTGGCCTGGCGCGCCCTTAAGGGAGATGAAAAGTTTGCCCTGGTGCGGGTGTTTGCCCTGGCCCTGGCGGCGCTGGGGGGTACCTCCTTTAGCGGGGCCAATTTGCAGGGGGCGTTGTTTACCCAGGCCAGCCTAAAAAGCACTAACTTTGCGGCTTCGCGCCAGGGGGCCACCCACCTCCACCGGGTGCGCTGGAAGGGGGCTCAAAAGCTAGACCGGGCCAGGCTGGGCGAGGCCATTTTGCAAAACCCCACGGTGCGAGAGCTGTTGGTGAGCCACAACGGGGCCGGGCAAAACTTTACCGATTGCAACCTGCGCGGGGCAAATTTGGCGGGGGCAAATTTGGTGGGGGCCAACTTTAAGCGGGCCATTTTGAGTGAAGCCACCCTGGCCGAGGCCCAATTGCAGGGGGCCAACCTGACCGAAGCCCAGTGCATTGGCACCAACTTTACCAAGGCCCACCTGACGGGAACCTGCCTGGAAGCCTGGAATATTGACAGCACCACCGTGCTAGAGCAAGTGGATTGCCAGTATGTGTTTTTGCTAGAAACTGAAAATGACCAGGGCGATCGCGAACGCCGCCCCCACCACCCAGACAAAACCTTTCAACCGGGGGATTTTGAAAAATTCTTCAAAGAGGTGCTGGATGACGTCAAAATTTTGATTCGCAACGGGGTGAACCCAGAGGCGTTTAGGGCCGCTTTCCAAAAAATTATGGAAACTAACCCGGCGATTACGCGAGATGCCATCAAAGCCATTGAAAAGCAGGAAGAGGATGTATTGCTGACCCTGCAAGTGCCCCAGGGCACCAACAAAGGCCAGCTTGAGGGCACCTGGGATGAGGCTTACGCGGCTCGGCTAGAGGCGGTACGGGCAGCAGCTATGCTAGAAGGCGAAAAGCGCCGCGCCGATGACCTCAAGGAAATCCAACTTACGACTGTCACCAGCATCGGTAACTTTCTCTCTAACTTTACAATTAGCACCAGCGCCATGAGCAATAGCAACAACCCCACCATTACCACCGGAGACGGCAGCTTTGTCGCCACGGGCGATGTTTCTTTGACGGGCAGCACCATTAACCTGGGGGAGATTAGCGGCCAGGTAACTAACCAAATCAACCAGTTACCGGATGTTTCTGAAATCCCCGGCCAACCTAGCCTTAAAGACCTGCTGCGGCAACTCCAAACCGCCATCGAAACCGCCTCTGAACTCAGCCATGCGGATAAGGCCGATGCCCTGGCTGAGGTAGCAGAATTGGCCAAGGCGGGGCAAACGCCCCTAGAAAGTGCCATGCAAAAGCTGGCCAAGCGCTCTATGAACGCCCTCAAGGGGATGGCCTCTGGGCTATCCGACACAGCTACCCTGGCTACGGCCTTGAAAACTCTGCTGCCGCTAATTGCTGGAATTTTTTCGTTGTAAGAGGCACCAGAGTGACTCTCTGCGGCTCTTAATTTACGTGTTGTCAATGCACAAGGCTGTTGTTATTAACCAACACGCCATGTTGAGCACCGCATAGGCGGCTAATTTGTTTATTGACATCAGCCTGATGAGGCAGCGACCGGAGATGAGCAGTGGGCCGGGTTTCTGGACGGGAAGGCTAGTGCTTTGTCAACGCCAAATTTTAGGGTAAATGCATCAGCTCGTAGTCAGCGCTTTAGCGCTAAAGCGCTGACTACAAACCCGAACTCTTAGGGTTGACGTTGGACTAGTTTTAGGCGCCCATACAGAAACCTGGTTGCTAGTTGATAGTAGCCCGTGGCCAGCGGTAGGCAATGGGCATGCGCCAGCCCATGCCAAAGGCTCGGTCGGTGACCTTCAGCACTGGGGGGGCCTGGCGTCGTTTAAACTCCGCCCGCGACACCAGTTTGGTTACCTTTTCCACCACGGTTGGGTCATGGCCGGCGGCAACAATATCGGCGGTAGACTCATGGTGCTGCACCAGACGCTCCAGAATGTCGTCCAAAATATCGTAGGGTGGCAGCGAATCCTGATCGACCTGGCCGGGCTTGAGTTCGGCGCTGGGCGGTTTGTCGAGAATGTTTTGGGGAATCAACCCGTTGGTTAGCCGGGTTGAGTGCTCAGCTAAATGTCCCAGGGCCGCCAGGTTTTGCGGAGCGTCGTCCCCTTGGCCCACTTGCCAATTAAGCCATTCACAGAGGGCATATACTCGCGTTTTAGGCACATCGGCAATAACCGCCAGGCCGCCGTTCATGTCGCCGTAGAGGGTGCAGTAGCCCACGGCCATTTCCGACTTATTGCCGGTAGACAGCAGCAAATGGCCAAACTTGTTGGAAATGGCCATCAGCAAATTACCCCGAATGCGGGACTGAATGTTTTCTTCGGCAATACCAGGGTTGGTGCCTTGAAAAAAGGGATCCAGCACTCGGTCGTAATCGGCCATCAGGTCGCCAATGGGCAGGGTGGCGTGGGCAATGCCAAGGGTTTGACAAAGGGCCAGGGCATCGCGGATCGAGTGGTCGGAACTGTAGGGTGAGGGCATCAGCACCCCTAGCACCTGGTTGGGGCCAAGGGCGGCGGCGGCAATAGTAGCAACCAGGGCTGAGTCGATGCCACCGCTGAGGCCAATCACGGCTTTGGAGAATCCGCACTTTTGGGTGTAATCCCGGACGCCCAGCACCAGGGCCGACCAGATGGCCTCGTTTTCGTTGGTGGGTAGCGGGGCAAGCTCGGCGGTGTGCAAATCCCCCTTCTCCAGGTCATACTCCACAACGGCTAGCTCCGTCTGGTAGGAGGGCAACCGGGCAACCATACGACCCTGGCGATCAAAGGCGACACTGGTACCATCAAAAATCAAATCATCGTTGGCCCCTACCTGGTTGGCATAGAGAATTGGACAGTGAAAGCGAGCCGCGCTATGGGCCAGCATAGCCGCCCGCAACTGGGGCTTATTTACGGAATAGGGCGAGGCTGAGAGGTTGATGACCAGGTCTACCCCGCCATCGACCAGGTCGGCAATGGGGTTGCGGGGATAGCTGCGCCCGCCCCAAAACTCTTCATCGTTCCAAAGGTCTTCGCAAATGGTGACGCCAATGTGGACGGTTTGCCCCTGGCAAGACAGTTTAAAGGTGCTGGGGCCATAACCCGGCGCAAAGTAACGGTCTTCGTCGAATACGTCGTAGGTCGGCAACAGTTGCTTGTGAAACACCTGCTGCACCTGGCCATTTTGGAGCAGGGCTGTGCTGTTGAACAGAGGTTTTTCGCCCGCGCAACGAGCCTTATCGTTAGCGGCTGCGAACCCAACCAGCACCGCCAACTGGGGCGGCACCTCGGCGGCCAAATGCTTGAGTTGATTGGCCATCACCTCGATAAACCCTGGACGCAGCAGCAAATCGCGGGGAGGATAGCCACACAGCACCAGCTCGGTGGTAATCAACACCTGGGCACCCAGGCGCTCAGCCTGCTCAGCGGCGGTCAGAATTTGCTGGGCATTGGCGGTCAGGTCACCAATGGTGGGGTTGAGCTGGGCGATCGCAAATTTCATGGGTTTAATCGTCTGGTGAGAGTATATCTGCCCTAACTGCAATTTCAGGAACCCGACCGCAAGGATCAGTAGACCGAAAACAAGCTGTCTGGCCGTGAGTTGTCCCCTCTCCCCCTCAGTCCCCCTCTCCCAAAATGGGCAGAGGGGGAGGCCAGAAGCCACTTTCCGGCTCCCCTCTCCTGCCCTGGGAGAGGGGCTGGGGGAGAGGGCTGGCAGGGCCTTTGTGATCTACTGAGGATGCGTTGTGCTGCCTCCGTTGCGCCGCCAGGGTGTTACGCTCCCAAAAAACGCCATCGGCATACCCTTGAATACTAGTATCTAAATCGGCCAGGGCCAACCGCTTTTCGGCTAAACAACAATAGTCAGGCTGGATTTCGACCCCCACAAATCGACGCCCTAACTTCTTAGCCACGACGGACGTAGTGCCGCTGCCCAGAAACGGATCGAAAACAACCTGATTGGCTTTAGAACTCGCCAAGATTAGTTTGGCGATTAATTTTTCTGGCTTTTGGGTGGGGTGGTCGGTGTTTTCTGGCATCGACCAAAACGGCACCGTAATATCAGTCCACAGGTTAGAGGGATGGGTCAGGCGATAACGCCCTTGACTCATGTCATCCCAATCTTTAGGCTGGCCAGTTGGCGTTCGATAAGGCGCAATTACCTGACGTTTTAGTTTAACGGCGTCTACATCAAAATAGTAGCTATCAGACACGGTACAAAACCAAATATCTTCGCAAGTGTTCTTCCAATTGGTGTTGGCACCACGGCCTTTTTCACGCTCCCAGGTAATTCTGTTTCTAACCCAGAAATGTTCTTTCAGGACGGTATACAAAGTAACAGATGTTTTCCAGTCGGCACAAAAATAGGCTGATGCTGTGGGCTTAAGCAGGGTTTTAATGCTTGGCATCCAGGAGTTTAACCAATCTATATAATCCTCTTCAGGGCGTTGCTTAAATTTTCTACCATTGAAGTCTTTATCCAGATTGTAGGGCGGGTCAACAATGAGTAAATCAACAAATTGCCTGGGTAGGTGAGGCAATGCCTGCAGCAAGTCCTGACAAATTGTTTTGTTTAGTATGTCGTCTACCGAACTGGTATGACTTAAAGTAATCCATGCTTTTGAGAACATAGCCCGCTCCGCTACACTGAGGTTGAGGGTTCGGTTTTTAGGGGCTCTGGGTTTCGTCATCGCGTTAATGGAGCGTCTAAATAATGATTAATTAATCAGGAGCTTAAATAAACACCATGGGCTTATCTTTACAGGGTTCAAAGGCGGCGGCATCAAAGCGGTAGAGACTGGCGGGGCGTCCGGCTCCGCGTGAGGTTTTACGGCCTGTATCCTGCAAAAACCCTAATTTTAAGAGTCGGGCTCGAAAGTTGGAATAGTCTGAAAATCCCTCGCCCAGCACAGTGAGATAAAGCTGATAGAGATCGCCCAGGGTAAACACCTCTGGCAACACATCAAAGGCAATGGGGCTATATTCCAGCTTGTTGCGCAGCCGTTGGTAGCCGTAGCTGAGAATCTGGTTGTGGTCAAAGGCCAGTTTGGGCACCTGCGCCAGAGGATACCAGGCAATACCGCTGACGCCATCGGCAATTAAATCGGCATCCTCAAATCGCACCAGGGCAAAGTGGCTAACCGAGAGATAGCGAGCCCCGTAGTCCGGATGAGCAGGGCCAGGGTCGGGCGGGGGGCTGCTGAAGGTATAGAGTTGCTCTAAGTAGAGATTGTTGACCCGAATTTTCTCAGACAAGACCCGATAGGCCGCATCCTCCAGAGACTCGCCCTGGCGCACCAGGGTACCGGGTAGGCTCCAGTAGCCCATATAGGGGGCCTCGTGACGCATCACCACCAGCACCAACAACCGGTTCTGCTCGGTATCTACGGAGAAGATCACGTTGTCTACCCCGACTTTAAAGTTGGCCAGAGCCGCCTTAGTCAGGGCGTAATCAGGGTTTTTTTGGAGTCTTCCGGGCATGGGTAGAGGTGGTGTTGGGCAATGTAGGCTTGAACAGCGGGTGTTAGGGCGGCTTCGGCATCGGTCTGGCGGTACTCCGACGAGGCCACATCAATCTGCTGGGGAATGTCGGCAATGGTGACTTGGGTGTACTGTTCGAGCCCACTGAGCCCAGCTTCTGTGATGGCATAACCGGGGCGGGGCACCACCAGGATGTTGACCGCCGCAAAAATGTCCTTGGCCCGGTACCAGCGGGGCAGTTGCTCCACCAGGTCTGACCCCACCACCAGGGAAAACTGGGCACCGGGCCAGCGCTCTTGGGCGCGCTCAATGCTGATGATGGAGCGCAGGTGGCTGAGCTCAGGATGAAGCTGCACCCGGCCAGGGGGCACGTCTAGCTCGTCGATCATTAGTTCTAGCATGCAGAACCGATCGCTCAAGGGCGTTTGGTGCTCCTTAAATGGGTTATTCGCCGTCCACACGGCCACATGGTCAAACTGTGTGGCAGCCCAGGTCAAAATAGCCGCATGGCCTCGATGGGGGGGATCGGCACTGGTGCCAAATAAGGCAATTCGGGTCATAGGGGGTGATTCTGGCTTCACATTACTCGATTTACAACGACCAATCTACGATGACCAATTTACGACGACCAATCTACGGTGACCAATTTACGACGGCCAATCTACGATGACCATTGGGGCACCCGGCGACGGCTGGTATGGGCAGTGAGGGCTTGCAGGGCCTGAGAAATCTCGACCGGGAAATGGGCGGGCTGCTCTAACTGCCGTACCGGTAAGGCCAAGCTAGCCACCGAGGCGGCTGTGCGGGCGGCAATCTTCTCCAGGGGGTCGGGAGGTTGCACCAGTTGCCCCTGTTCCATCACCCGTTGCAGGAGCGGTTGCTCGTCTGGGGCTGCCGTTTCTTCCGTCAGGCCCAGGCGATCGCCCACGGCCTGGCCTGCCTGAAAGCGCCGAAATACCTGCTTGCGGCCTGGGTAGGTAGTTTTGCTGTTCGACTCTTTCATGACCGGAATCCCATCAATTTCGACCAGCTTGTAGACACCGTTAACCGGGGAGCCAGTAACTAGCTTGGTGCCCAACCCATAGCCGTCGATTACGGCCCCAGCCTGCTGGAGGCGGGCAATTTCGTACTCGTCTAAATCGCCGCTGGCAAAAATCATGGCCTGGGGCAGGCGCGATCGCACCGCCCTGGATAATTCCGCTAAATCACCAGAATCTAGCCGCACCGAGGCCACCTGGGTTTGCCCTTGCCGCACCTGTTCCGCCAGTCTATCCGCCGCCGCCACCGTATCGTAGGTGTCAATTAACAGGGCCGCCCCCGGAAAATAGCGATGAAAGGCCGCAAAAGCATCGTCTTCACTACCTTCCACCGCCGTAAATGCCATTACCAGAGCATGGGCCATGGTACCGGCAGGCTGGCGGCCC
>CAYUBC010000201.1:0-1102 GCA_964442885.1 uncultured bacterium
ACAGAGGGTTAAACGCAGTGATTAGAGTAGCCATTAACGGGTTTGGCCGCATTGGCCGGAATTTTCTACGGTGCTGGTTAACACGGGATAACAGTCAGTTAGAAATTGTCGCCATTAACGATACTTCCGACCCGCAAACCAACTCTCATCTTCTTAAATACGACTCAATGCTGGGTCGTCTGGACGCTGAAATTAGTGCCGATGACGATACACTCACCGTCAATGGCAAAACCATCAAGTGCTACTCCGATCGCAACCCCAATAACCTGCCCTGGGCTGCCTGGGACGTTGATCTGGTGATTGAAGCCACTGGCGTGTTCGTCAGCGAAGAAGGGGCTTCTCGCCACATTGAAGCTGGTGCTAAGAAAGTGCTGATTACGGCTCCTGGTAAGGGCGGCAACATCGGCACCTACGTTATGGGCGTCAACCACGAAGATTACAGCCACGACAAGCACAACGTAGTCAGCAACGCCAGCTGTACCACTAACTGTTTGGCTCCCGTGGTCAAAGTGCTGCACGAGAACTTTGGCATCGTCAAAGGCACCATGACCACCACCCACAGCTACACCGGCGACCAGCGCCTGCTCGATGCTAGCCACCGGGATCTGCGTCGGGCCAGAGCCGCGGCTTTGAACATTGTGCCGACCACCACCGGTGCCGCTAAGGCCGTAGCCCTGGTCATTCCTGATATGGCTGGCAAACTGAACGGCATTGCCTTCCGCGTGCCTACCCCCAACGTGTCGGTGGTTGACCTGGTGGTTCAAGTAGAGCAGCCTGCCATTGCTGAGCAAGTCAATGAAGTTTTGAAGGCCGCTGCTGAAGGTCCGATGAAAGGCATTCTGGCCTACAGCGACCTGCCCCTGGTTTCTATTGACTACCGCAAGACCGATGAATCCTCCATTGTTGACTCTAGCCTGACGATGGTGATGGGTGGCGACATGGTTAAGGTCGTTGCCTGGTACGACAACGAGTGGGGCTACAGCCAGCGCGTGGTTGATCTGGCTGAGTTAGTCGCCGCTAAGTGGCAGTAGGCCGTAGCTTAAACCTTTAATGCTTACTAAAAAGCGATGGAGAATTAAAGTTCTTCATCGCTTTTTTCTGT
>CAYUBC010000201.1:1202-4800 GCA_964442885.1 uncultured bacterium
TCGCTTTTTTCTGTGGCTTTTAGTTAGGCCATAACCATGCCGCCATCCACGTTAAAGACCTGGCCAGTAATGTAGGCCGCTGCTGGGTCAGCCGCCAGAAACCGTACCATGCCAGCGATATCCTCCGGCTGGCCAAACCGACCGAGGGGAATGAACTTGAGGATGTCCTCGGTATTGGATAACTCGCCCGTCATATCTGTTTCGATGAAGCCAGGGGCCACCGCGTTGACGGTAATGCCCCGGCTGGCCAGTTCTTTAGCCACGGTTTTGGTAAACCCAATCACCCCGGCTTTGGCCGCACTGTAGTTAGCCTGGCCAGGATTGCCCATCTGCCCAGCGACCGAGGCAATGTTGATAATTCGTCCAGACCGCTGCTTCAGCATGCCCTTGGCTACGGCCCGGGTGCAGAGAAATACGCCAGTCAAATTCAGGTCAATTACCGCTTGCCAGTCTTCGGGCTTCATGCGTAACAGCAGCGTGTCGCGGGTAATGCCAGCATTGTTCACCAAAATATCAATGCGGCCAAACTTTTCCAGGGTGCCGTTAACCAACGCCTCCACCTGGTCGGCCTGGGATACATCGGCTTGCAGGGCGAGGGCGCTACCGCCATCGGCCACAATCTGCGCCACCAGTGCTTCCGCCGCCTCACCCGACCGGGCGTAGTTTACCACCACCTGCGCCCCCGCCGCCGCCAACGCCAGGGCAATGGCCCGACCAATGCCGCGCGATGCGCCAGTAACCAGGGCCACCTGCCCCTGCAATAGAGACGATGCAACCATAGAACTCTCCTTCAAGCCAAACCAGGGGCGATCGCACGACCACCCACCACTGTGATCAATGGTTGTATCACGAAATGGGCCGTCTCCTCAGAAACACGTTGTGGGGAGAAACACGTTGTGGGGCCTGAGATGGGCAGATACCTTCCGCCTTTTACCTTTCCCCTGGAGCCTTTCTGGTTTGCCCTTCCCTTACTGGCCGTACCAGGCTTGTCGCCAGGCTTTCATCTGGTCAATTTCAGCCTGCTGGCTACGGATGATGTTGTTGGCCAAAGCCTCCATTTCTGGACGATTGCTCTTAACCTTAAGGTCTTCTGCCATGACCAGCGCTCCCTCATGGTGAGGAATCATGGCGTCAATAAAGCGCCGGTCAAATTCGTCATCGGCGGCCCCCAGATCCATATCCATCCCCATGGCCGCCGCCATATCCTTAGTCATGGGCCTATCGTGCGGCCTATCGGCGTGGTACATCATGGGCTCTGGCCCCGCATCGGGGTACCAGGCTTGCCGCCACTCCTTCATTTGGTCAATTTCGGTCACTTGCGCCGCGATGATTGCCTCCGCCAGTTGGCGAATTTCGGCCCGTTGTGAGTTCTCCAGAACCGCCTCTGCCATCGTGACAGCACTTTCGTGGTGCATGACCATAGCGTCGATAAAGCGCAGGTCGTAGGTGGCATCGGCGGGGCCAAGATCCATGCCGTGTCCCATGCCGTGTCCCATGCCACCATGCCCAGCCATTGGGTTGGTGGTGCAGGTTTCTGCACCAGCCTGGCACTGCTCTGTTGCGGTTGGCCCAGGCCCCATCCGGTGGGTAGATAGGCCACAGGCCGCCAGCCCCAGGGGCAATATCGTCACTAGCGCTACCTTGAGGGCAAAAGTGTTACGCAACATCAGGGCTACCTAGCCTCCATAACCATTGCCATAGACTGATGGACAACTAATTCCTATCAACCAACCAGTATAAACCCTACAGTCCGATAGAGAGTCAAGGCACTAGTACCGCTACGCGGCGTTCAAAATGCAAAATTCAAAGTGAAAAATCCTTAGAGCATCAGTGTTTCAAGCATCCTGAACGGTGGGCTTATTTCTGCCGCAGTGTACTAGTACAGGTCACTAGAGAACCCGCTCAAGGACAGATAGGATTTTATTACCCCCCATTCAGGCCCTTCTCATCTGCGCTGTTTAGGGTAAGGAGGATTGATAGGTTCATCCCCTGTAGACGGTTCTATTGCGATCTATGGCGAAATCGCCGTTTTCCTCCTCCCAATTTTGGCTAAGAGTCGGGCTGGGCCTGGGTTTAGCTCTGGTGGCTAGCTGGCTCTGGCAGGGATTGTCGGTTCCCCTGCGGCTATCCCAAAGTTTGCTCTGGGTGGAGCAGCAGGGAGCCGTAGGAGTAATCGCCTTTATTGCCCTCTACAATCTAGCTACGGTGCTGATGATGCCTGCTTCTGTGCTTACCCTGGGAGGTGGCATCCTCTACGGGGCGGTGTGGGGGTCTATTTATGGGCTAATTGCGGCTACCCTGGGGGCCATTGTCGCCTTTTTGATTGGGCGCTACTGCGCCAGAGCCTGGGTCTATCGGCAGATGCAGCGCTATCCCTACTTTCGGGCTATTGATGCCTGTGTCGCCCAGGCTGGCTTTAGAATTGTGCTGCTAACTCGGCTGTCGCCAATTTTGCCCTATAACCTGCTCAACTATGGCTTTGGGCTCACCTGCGTTTCCCTAAAAGACTATGGGCTAGGCTCCTTAGGCATGATTCCTGGCACCATCATGTATGCCTATCTGGGCTCCCTGACGGGGGATCTGGCTACCCTGGCCAACCCGTCGGATCGGGGAGTTGCCACCCACGGGGGACTACACCTGGTGGGTGGAGTTGCTACGGTAGCCCTAACCCTGCTGCTCGCTCGTTTGGCTAGACAAGCTCTACACCACACTACTACCTCCAAAAACCATGAACTCTGATCGGCTATCCTTTGAACCCGCCCTCCAGCCCTTGGATGAGTACAATCAACTCCTGCGCGACCATGTGCATCCTCCCCACTGGGCTAACCCATCCCCCGCTGGCCGCTACGACCTGGTGGTGATTGGGGCGGGCACGGCAGGGCTGGTAGTGGCAGCGGGGGCAGCGGGCCTGGGCCTGGGTCTCAAGGTAGCGCTGATTGAGAAAGGCTTGATGGGGGGCGACTGTCTGAATGTTGGCTGCGTGCCCTCTAAGTGCTTGATCCGCTCCTCGCGGGTGGTGGCGGATATGGGGGAGGCCGCACCCTTTGGCATTCAGCCCCCCGACCACATCGAGGTGGACTTTGCCGCCGTCATGCAGCGCATGCGCAAAATTCGGGCGGGCATTAGCCACCACGACTCAGCCGAGCGATTTCGCAAACTGGGCATCGATGTGTTTCTGGGCCAGGCTCAGTTCGTGGATGGTGAGACGATCAGGGTCAACAGCAGTCAACTGCGCTTCAAGAAAGCCGTCATTGCCACCGGCGCTAGGGCCAGCCGCCCCAGCATCCCCGGCCTGGCCGAAGCAGGTTATCTGACCAACGAGACGGTGTTTTCCCTCACCGAGCAACCCCGTCGTCTGGCGGTTATTGGCGGTGGCCCCATCGGCTGTGAGCTGGCCCAGGCCTTCCACCGGCTGGGTAGCCAGGTCACGCTGCTGCACAAACACGGCCATCTGTTAGATCGCGAAGATGCCGACGCCGCAGAGATTATCCAGCAGCAGTTCCTCAAAGAAAACCTGAAGTTGCTGCTGGATGTTAGCCTCGACCAGGTTGACGCCACCCCCGCCGGTAAGGTGATTCACTACACCCAAAAGGGCATG
>CAYUBC010000201.1:4810-6987 GCA_964442885.1 uncultured bacterium
AGGGCATGGCCAGAAGCGTAGTTGTGGATGAAATTTTAGTCGGCGCAGGCCGCACCCCCAACGTCGATGGCCTTAACCTGGAAGCCGTTGGCGTGGAGTATGACCGCCGCCGGGGTGTAATCATCAACGACTATCTGCAAACCACCAACCCCCGCATCTATGCCGCTGGCGACATCTGCATGGACTGGAAGTTTACCCACGCCGCCGATGCTGCCGCCCGCCTGGTGATTAAAAACGCCCTGTTTGCTCCTCTGGGGCTGGGCCGCAGCAAACTCAGCAGCCTGGTGATGCCCTGGGTCACCTACACCGACCCCGAAATTGCCCACGTGGGCCTCTATGAAGGCCAGGCTCAGGCTCAAGGCATCGACACCAACACCATTAAAATCCCGTTTACCAGCGTTGATCGCGCCCTGGCCGATGGCGAACCCGAAGGCTTTGTCAAAATCCTCCACCCGCGCGGGTCTGACAAAATTTTGGGCGCTACCATCGTCGCCCGCCACGCCGGAGAAATGATCAGCGAAATTACCCTGGCCATTGTCGCCAAACAGGGACTGAGCGCCCTTTCTGGAGTTATCCATCCCTACCCGACCCAGGCCGAGGCCATCAAAAAAGCCGCCGATGCCTACCGCCGCACCCTGTTGACGCCGCGCACCCAGGGCTTCCTGAAACTGCTGACCCGGCTGAGTTAGCCTACACCATGAAGCGCCCTCAGGTTTTTTGGAAAACCCTGAGGACTGGCGAATTTAGTCTAAATTTACCGTAATTCCTGGAAACCAGGTGGATCTTCCTTGGTAGACCTTCAGGCTTTGCCGAAAATTCATACCCCGCTGGCCATCCTGAAAGCGCCAAGCCATGCAGCCGGGAGCCTTGGCTCCAGGAAAGCGTGGCCTGTACCGCATTCTGCCCAAATGGGTAGCTTAAAATTGAGTTAATTACCCGCTTACCCGCTATGGCCACCACCGCAGACGATGTTTGGCGCTTACTGGGCGAACTCACCGAAGCCCAAAAGGAAACCGAGCGCATTCTTAAAGAACAGTCTCAGGAGAGCGAACGGCGCTTTCTTGAAAGTGAACGGCGCTTTCAAGAAAACGAGCGGCTGATGAGAGATCAATCCCAGGAAACCGAGCGGCTAATGAGGGAGCAATCCCAGGAGACCGACCGCAAGCTGCAAGCCACAGCGGAGGAAAATCGTCGCGTGATCCGTCAAGTTAGCCAACAGTTGGGAGAACTGGGCGGCAAGTGGGGGCTATTTGTTGAAAACCTGGTGGCTCCAGCCTGCGAAACGATTTTTCTGGCACGGGGGATTCCGGTTCATCAAGTCAGCCAGCGAGTGAGAAAACGGCTGGCCGGCAATACCCTGGAAATTGATGTGTTGGTGCTAAATCAAGCTCATGTTCTAGCCGTAGAAGTTAAAAGCACCCTGGGTGTGGACGATGTGAGAACCTTTGTAGAAACCCTAGGCCAGTTTCGTACTTTTTTCCCAGAGCATGCCCATCGCCAACTCTATGGGGCGGTCGCTGGCATCAGCATTGACCCTGGGGTTGAGCGCTACGCCTATCGCCAGGGGCTGTTTGTGCTGGCCCAGTCCGGCGAAACGGTGGTGATTCTCAACGATGAGCAGTTTCAGCCGCGAGCTTGGTAAAGGCCTATTGCGATGTCTCTACCAGGCTCATGGGGACGGGACTAATGATCCTGCCCCAGGCCGCTCAATACCTCTGGCATCAATGGCACA
Source organism: uncultured bacterium (assembly GCA_964442885.1). Classification (GTDB taxonomy): domain Bacteria; phylum Cyanobacteriota; class Cyanobacteriia; order Phormidesmidales; family Phormidesmidaceae; genus Nodosilinea. The sequence goes on from CAYUBC010000201.1 coordinate 6,543, forward strand.
CTAGAAGCAAGATCGTGCAACAACGGACAAGGCTATGACCACAACCACAGCAAGCCTCAAAGAACAAATTCTAGATGCCCTAGACCAGCTACCCGATGACACCCTCCTGGAAATTTTGGGCTATGTTAAGGCGTTGAAACCTGGCCCCGGTTTCGCCACCGCTGATGAAGTTCGGCAAGCTTACCTGGACTCTGAGAAAGAACACGAAGAGGTGTATCGTCGTCTTGCCAACTCCTAAATTTCTCAAGATTGCAGCGGTTTTAGACATTCATACTCGCCAAATCGGTCAATTTGGCGGCACCGTTGGCCTGCGCGATCAAGGATTGCTAGAATCTGCTTTAGCTCAGCCCCAAGCCACCTTTGGTGGTGAGTTGTTGCACCCAACGTTGGTGGCTCTTCCGGGTTTGTGACTGAGAGTGTATATGCAGATACACTTTGCTGGCGC
>CAYUBC010000202.1:0-6980 GCA_964442885.1 uncultured bacterium
CCGGACTGCGATTTTTCACGGTGTATGGCCCCTGGGGTCGGCCCGACATGGCGCTGTTTAAGTTCACTAAGGCCATTGTTGAAGGCAAGCCAATTCCGCTCTACAACTACGGCAAAATGGAGCGAGATTTTACCTACATTGACGACATTGTGGATGGCGTTATCCGGGTGCTGAATCACGTCCCCAACTCTGCCCAGGCTCAGCAGAGCGAGGCTAGCGCTACCTTTGGCCAAGCGCCTTACCAGATTTTCAACATCGGCAACAATCGCCCCGTGCCGCTGCTCACCTTTGTAGAAACCCTGGAGGCCGCTCTGGGGATGACGGCTCAAAAGCAACTCCTGCCTATGCAACCTGGCGATGTGCCAGCCACCTACGCTGACATTGCCGAGCTGACCGCCGCCGTAGGGTTTCAACCCCGCACACCCATAGAAGTAGGCATTCCCAAATTTGTGGAATGGTACCGTGGACATTACCGTCTACCAACCCAGGAACAACGAGCTTTAATAGCAGCCGATGCGGCCTAGAGTAATAATCCAGGAAACCTAAACTCCAGGTTTCTTGGAAGCTCAACTCAACGGATTTGGGCAACGGATTTGGGGTAATGCGTCAAGGAAGCTGAGTTAATGATCATTCCAGCCATTCTAGGCACTGTTGGCCCATTTTCTGGCGCTATTTTCCCAGCAGAACCAGGCAACCCCATTAGCATCTCCCAACCCTTTGCGGCACCTCCGCCCCTAGCTCAACAGGCTCAAACCACTAGTGTTTCTCGAATAGCAGATGTATTGCCCTCAGACTGGGCATTTCAAGCACTTCAGGGTTTGATTGAGCACTATGGATGCATTCAGGGCTATCCCGATCTAACCTTTCGTGGGCAGCAGAGCCTGACTCGGTTTGAGTATGCGGCGGCCCTGAATGCCTGTTTAGATACTATCGCAACACTGGCCGCCCAAAATACTCTCAATTCCGAAGATTTGGAGACTTTGCAGCGGCTCCAGGCCGACTTTCAGGGTGAACTAGCGGCGTTAGGCCACCGCGTTAATAGCCTGGAAGCCGAGGTTACTAACCTGAGGGCTCAGCAATTTTCAACCACGACCACACTGGATGGAGAAGTTAGTTTCAATCTTGGCATCCCAGTCAACGGCTTAACTGCGGTTGATTCTGAGGATGGCTCAGCCATATCGGAAAATAGCGTCAGTATAGCGGCCCGGGCTCGTCTTACCTTTGAGGCTAGCCTTACTGGTGATGACTATCTCCGCCTCCGGTTGCAGGGTGGCGATGGCGAAATTCTGGAAGCCTTTGGGGGCCTGGCCGATAGTACCGATAGCGATTACGATATCTCACTCACAGATTTTTTTTACAGCCTTCCCCTCAGCGACCAGGTCACGGTGATTCTCTCTGCCCGTGGGGTTGTGGGTAGCGATTGGGTAACCAGTACCATCGTGCCCTTTGATGGCCCTGCCGTGGCCAATGCTGCCAGTCCGGGGTTCTACAGCTCAGGAGGCGGTTCCAGTAACGGTGCCGGCGTTGGCGTGAGCCTGGCATTGACCGATGCGCTTGTCTTCGATGCCGGCTTCACAGCCTCTAACCCAGGTGGGGCTACCGACCCAGCTATCGGCCTGTTGAGTGCCTCTAACCAGAGCTACATTGCTCAGCTCAGCTACCTGGGCGATAGTCACTTACAAGCCGCCCTGGTCTATATGCATAATGATCAGTCCCGTAACTTTGAGGGAGGCCAGGAAGGTGCTACCAACACCTTTGCAGGTTTAATTAACCTTGACTTTGGCAACTTTTTTTTAGCCGGGTACAGCGCTTATCAAACCTTCAATAGTGGTTCTGACGTCAGTTGGGCCGCAGGGCTCGGCCTTGAGGATATCTGGCTGGAAGGAGCCAAGTTTGGCATTTACGGCGGCCAGTCCCCTCAGCTCCAGGGCCGCATCAACAATCCATTTTTTATGGAAGGCTACTATGAAATCCCCATCAATCAGCTCTTGTCAATTACCCCTGCCATTGTCTACGGCGAGGCAAATTTTAGTGATCCTGAAGGGGCTGGCCTTGACAATACCAGCCTCTATGGCGTAATTCGAGCCACCTTTGAGTTTTAGCCATCAGGCATAAAACACATCATTAATCCTTAGCCTTAGCCCCCCAGGCACTGGTCATGCGGCCAAAGTTGACCTTAAATTCTTCCAGGCCCACCCAACCGCCAGGGCGCTCTTCATCCCAGGAGGCCGAGAGCACCCCATAGGTGAGCCCCGCCACCCCCAGGCCGAAGCAGCCCAGGGTAACCAGTAGTACCGCATAGGGCGGTAGCTCAATACCGCCCTTGACAATTAAAAAGTAGCTAACGAAAAAAGCCGCCACACCCAGAGCTGTCGGTGTGCCCGAAAAAACCAACATGCGCCGCAACATCCGGCGACTCACCACCTCTGGAATGGCCGTTGATTCCGCTGGCTTGGCTTTGCCAGGCTTAGCGGTTGACGAGCTAGCAGGCTTAACTGTAATGGATTTAGGAGCCACCGCTTTCTTAGCGCTGGCCGCCTTAGCCCCGGGCTTAGGGTTAGAGGCCTGGGCTGAACTAGCCGCTGTTTTATCGGCAGACTTGTCTGATCCTTTACCCTTGCCACTGGGCTCAAAGGGCAGGCGCTTACGTGAAGAGTCAGGAGCCATAGCTAACCCAAAGGCATTACTTGATCAGCACAAGAATTGATCAGCACAAGACAATAATCAGCAGAAAACACTCGCCAGGTCAAATGCCCTAGCCGCGAATGCCCAGCCGCTGAATAAGGGCACGGTAGCGTTCGTTGTCCTGCTTTTGCAGATAGGCCATCAGTTGCTTGCGGTGACCAATCATTTTCAACAGGCCGCGGCGGGATGAGTAATCTTTCTTGTTTTTCTGAAGGTGAGCGCTGAGGCGGTTAATGCGCTCAGTCAGCATGGCAATCTGCACATCGGCAGAGCCTGTGTCGGTCTCGTGGACTTGGTAGTCGGAAAGGAGTTCCTGCTTGCGCGCTTGCAACAGAGTCATGGGCCGGATAGTTCTCTCAGAATAAATTTGTGCCAGGATTTTTCACTATAGCACAGTACCCCCAACCTGATAGCGCAGTTTGCGTAGCCTGCACAACCTACTGACTTAACCAGGCAATGGCCTCGCGCACCCACACCTCTGGATCGGCAGATTTCTGTGCCGTTGTCTGGCGAGCCACGGCCTGTAAGGCTTTGAGAATTTCAGCCTGGCTGTAGCCCAAGGCGCTGAGGGTGATCTCCACTTCCTCGTGAACCGAGGCCACAGGCCCACCACTGGGCACCGAGGGTAATCCGGCCTGAGCTTGCCAGTCTTGCAGTTTGGTTTTTAATTCCAGCACAACCCGCTCAGCGGTTTTGCTCCCCACGCCCGGTGTGCGAGCAATCAGGCGGGTATTACCAGACACCACAGCCTGCACCAGTTCTTCCTCGCCCAGGGTGTCTAGCAGCGCCAGGGCCATCTGGGGGCCAATGCCGCTAACAGCCACCAATTGCCGAAACAGGTCGCGCTCCTCCCGCCGCCCGAAGCCAAATAGAACCATCTGATCCTCACGCACTTGCAGATGGCTGAACAACTGCACAGTGTCCCCCAGGGGTGGCAGGAGAGCCAGCTGGCGGGCGGCTACCTGAAGCTCATAGCCGAGCTGGTTGACCTCCAGCGTGACGATAATTTTGTGGTTACCGGGTTTTTGGATATCCGCCAGCACCCCTTTCAGGTAGCTAATCATTGGCGCGCTCAGCATCCTGCGGACGAGGGCGCTCTGTCCGCGATTCTGGGGGATTTGACCCGGTCATCGGGGGCTTATTGGGTTTAGGTCGCCGCCCGGTCGGGGCCGGTGGGCTAGTCTCCATTGGCTGGAGGTGGCTGCGACCGTTTTGAATAATCCGCAGCATTTGCGATAGCTGCTGCTCTACCTGAGATAGCACCCGATCAGCATAGTCATCAGACTCCTGTTGAATCATGGTCTGCTCAGCTAGAGCCTGCTGACGCAGGGTTTCCCAATCTCGCTGGGCCTGCATTTGCAGGGTCTCAATCTCCGCCATCACCTGAGAGCGGAGAGTGTCGCAGTCGGCCTGGGCCTGGGCCTTGAGGTGCTGGGCCATCTGCTCGGCCTGCCGCACAATACCCATTTCGTCCAAAATTTGGGCCGCCTGCTGCTCAGCCGCCAGGATCAGATCCTCGGCATAGCGTTCCGCCTCGGTCATGAGGGTTTGTCGCTGCTGCAAAATTTGCACCGCCTGACGAAAAGCCGGTGGCAAATTCAGGCGAATGGCATCCAGTTGGTCAAGGAGCTGATCTTCATCAATCAGAGTGCGGCCCGTAAAGGGCACCCTGGGGCTGCTTAACACCAACTCCTCAAGCTTATTCAGTTCTTGCTGAATGTCTATGTCTCCGACGGTTGGGACGGCGGATAGAGATCCGATCTCATCGACGAAGCCATCGGCGGAGGTGCCATTTTGCTGGGCTTGAAGGCGGGTTGGGTCTGGGCGTAGCATTGGTAAACGTCTCGCGCTACATGGTCAGGAACAAGGTGGTCAATGGGGCCGCCAAATAGGGCAATTTCTTTAACCAGGCTGCTGCTGAGAAAGCCGTATTCTGTGGAGGTAGAAAGAAATAGGGTTTCGATGTCGTCGGCTAGGGTTTTATTAGTATGAGCCATTTGCAGCTCTTTTTCGAAATCTGACAGCACCCGTAGGCCCCGAAGTAAAACCTGAGCGTTGTAGCGTTTGGCGTAGGTAATAGTCAGCCCATCGAAATGATCGACATCAACATTGGCCAGGTGCTCAACGGAGGTTTGAATCTGCGCTATGCGCTTGGCGGTAGAAAATAAGGGCACTTTGTTAGGATTACTGGAGACCAAAACCACTACCCGCTCAAACAGCCGACTGCCACGGGCAATAATATCAAGATGACCCAGGGTGATGGGGTCAAAGCTGCCGGGATAAATGGCAATCAAAACGCCTTCTCAACGTCGTTGAAGCGATTATAGCTGACTCAATGACCATCGCCGGTACTAGCCGCCTGGGCCAAGGTCAGAATTTAGGGTTTTGGTATAACTGCGATCGCACCGGGCCGTTTCTACCCCGCAGGCGGGCTGATAGCCACTGGTTTCATACAATTTTACGGCTTCCCGCAGCACCGTAGCCGTTTCTACCCAGATGGTCTGAAAACCGCGCTGCTGAATGGCGGCTTCCAGGGTGGTCAGCAAATAACGACCCAGCCCACGACCACGCACTTGGGGAAGCAGATACATTTTGCGAATTTCGACCGCGTTGATGCCTCGACGGGTGGGATAGTAACCCGCGGAGCCAACAACCTGCCCTAACGCTTCAACCACCCAGAACTCGCCGCCGGGTTGCCAGTAGAAGGTTTCTACGTCGATGGCATCGCGATCGCTGCCCTGGGGATCCCAGCCCAACCCATACTCCGCCAGCACCGCCGCAATCAGTTGGCCCACGGCCTGCCGATCCGTCGGTTGCCAACTGCGAATCACGTAGTGCTGAAAGGTATCTCGATGGCTCAGGGGTGGCATGGTGATGCTGACCTCTAGCTATGGATGCGAGGCTGGGGATAGAGGTGAGCCAAAATCTCGCTCTCAACGGCTGCCAGTTGGCTGAGCCGGTCATCCACCTGCTGACGGGGAAAGCGCTGCTGGGCCAGCACCCAGTACACGCCGTAGTGGCGAGCCTCCGATGCCATCAAACTGCGATAAAACTGGGCCAACCCCTGGTCTGGACAATGCTCGGCCAGCAAACCCAACCGTTCGTGACTGCGGGCCTCAATCAACGCTGACACCAGCAGCAGGTCTAGCTGCCGGAGGGGTTCTTCTCCTTGCACCTGGGCTCGCAGCTTGGCCCCGTAGGGCGGTGGCGGCAGGGGATGCAGGGGCACCCCCCGGCGCTCTAGCCACTGGTTGACCTGGGCTAAGTGGGCCAGTTCCTCCTGGGCAATGGGAATCAGAACATTCACCAGTTGAGCATCTGAGGGATAGCGATTGATCAGGCTGAGGGCTACCCCCGCCGCCTTGCGCTCACACTGGGCATGGTCGAGAAGGATAATATCTAAATGAGCCAGGGCTTGCTCAACCCAGGCCTGGGTGGTGGGCTGGCACAAAAATTTGATAGTGGCTGGGGCAGTAGCGCTGGTCATAGGCCAAAGGTATGGACAAGGAATTAAGCAGTTCAAGAACGTAAAACAGAGGAAATGAGTAGAATCAGCCCTAGACTTGGGGCGGTAGGGAATTTAGGTGACTGGCCAACGCTTGCAATCCCAATAGATAACTATTCGCCCCAAACCCAGAGATTTGCCCCAGAGCCACCGCAGCAATATAGGAATGATGACGAAAGGCTTCGCGCTTGTGAATATTGCTGAGATGCACTTCCACGGTGGGCAGGCCAACGGCGGCGATCGCATCTCGCAAGGCCACACTGGTATGGGTGTAGGCACCAGGGTTGATGAGGATGCCGTCTTTCTGGCCAAAGGTCGCCTGGATGCAGTCCACCAGGGCCCCTTCGCTATTGGACTGAAACCACTCAAGCGTCATACCCAAGGGCTGCGCCGCCGCTTCTAGCGCCTGATTGATATCCGCTAACGTCTGAGCGCCATAGACAGCTGGCTCTCGCAAGCCAAGCATGTTCAAATTAGGGCCATGTACGACCTGAATACGCAGCACTATAGCCATCCCTCATGACGTTATAAAGAAAGCTCCGGCGCTATACAACCAGAGCTTTCCTGAATGTTAACCCTCGCCAGCCGTGGCTACGCTGTTGCTCAATTGCCTTTCTACCAAAAACCGCATTGAATGAATCACCAATGCGGCTAGAGAAAATGCTTAATTAACCTGCTACCGCCTGGGTTCTTCTACAGGAATAGGAATTAGCTCAGGTTCCTGCTGAGGTTCAGGGCCAAACAGTGCGTCGATTACTCGCTCAACCCACTCACGCAGTTTTTCGAGAGC
>CAYUBC010000203.1:0-6977 GCA_964442885.1 uncultured bacterium
TCGAGCTGGGGCTACAAGGGCTTTCACGAATACTGGCTGAATGAAACCAACTCCTGGATTTACCCGCACCTGCACAAGGCGGCCGAACGCATGATTGACCTGGCCAAACGGGAGCCCGCCGACGAACTGGAGTGGCGTGCCCTCAATCAGGCGGCGCGGGAGTTATTGCTGGCGCAATCCTCTGACTGGGCCTTCATCATGCGTACCGGTACGATGGTGCCTTACGCTGTGCGCCGCACTCGCACCCACCTGATGCGCTTCCAAAAGTTGTGGGATGACATTCTGCGTGGCAAGATTGACTCGGGTTGGCTGGAAAAAGTGGAAGCTGTAGACAACATTTTCCCGAAAATTAACTACCGAACCTATCGGCCCCTCTAAAGTCTTTAGATCGAATGTACTTTAGGTTCTAACGTACTGTACTCTTGAGAGAGTAGTGCTTTTTTGGCAATGCTTCCCAAGCACATCACTCTCAAAAACTTTTTAAGCTACCGTGATGCCAGTCTGGATTTTACCGGGCTGCATGTGGTTTGCATTGCTGGTGCCAACGGTGCTGGAAAATCTTCGCTGCTGGAGGCCATTGGCTGGGCGCTGTGGGGCCAGAGTCGGGTGGCTGCCGAGGATGACATTATCTATCAGGGAGAGATGGAGGCCAGGGTCACCTTTGTCTTCCAACAGGGTGAGCATGTCTATCGCATCATTCGTTACCGCCATCGCTTGCAGGGGGCTGGGTTAGAGTTTCAGATTCAAACTGAGACAGGCTATCGGGTGCTAACCCAGCGCGGGATGCGGGCTACCCAGCAGTTGATTTGTCGCTGTCTGCGGCTGGACTATGAGACTTTTCTCAATTCCGCCTACCTGCGGCAGGGGCAAGCCGATGACTTTATGCTTAAGCGGCCTGGGGATCGCAAAGAAATTCTGGCCAGCCTGCTTAAGCTCAACCGCTATGACCAACTGGCTGAGCAGGCCAAGGAGCAGGCTCGCCAGGCTAGGGCAGAGGCCGAGTTGCGGCGTCATCACCTGGACGAGTTAACCGCTCTGCTGGCTAACTATGAGGCTACTGTGGCTCAACAGGCCCAGCTTCAAAAAGACCTGCAGACCTTAGAGCAGGCGCAAGAGCAGGCGCAGCAGCAGTGGCTAGAGCTTAAGCAGCTAGAGCAGGGCTACCACAGCCAGCGCCACCAGCTTGACCTCTATCAGCAGCAGCAGACCCATCTGCTGACGCTGCAACAGCAAACCCAAACCGCCCTGGCTGAAGCCAACGCCCAACAGCGGCGGTATGAGCAGCAGCTCGCCCAGGCTCCGGCTATTGAGGCGGGTATCCGTGAGTTGGCCGCCCTGGAGGTAGAAGACGCTCGCCTGAATCAGCAGTTTCAGCGCTATCAGGCTCTACAGCAGCAGCGGCAGACCCTTGAAGCAACCTACAGCGCTAGGCTGAGCCATCTGCAAAGCCAGCGCCACCGCCACCGCACCCGCCTGGATGCTCTACACACTCAACTGGATGATCTAAACCAGGTATTGAGCCAGGCCGACGATATCCAGACGGCTCGTCAACAGCTCAGTGCCGCTAAGGCCCGCTTAAAACAATTGGATGCCTTACAACTTCAGGTAGAACCTCTGCTGCGGCGACGCCAGCAGATTCAGGCTGAGTTACAGCGCCAGCAAACCCGTCTGCAAACTCGTTTGGAATCTCTCCAGGCCACTGCCGAGCAACTCCAGGGTCAACAAACTCAGCAGCCTCAGCTGACTACTGTGGCCCAGGAAGTAAGCCAGACTCTACGCTACCTGGAGCAGCGCCGGGCCTACCAGGAACAAGTGCGAGAAAAGGGTCTGGAACGGCGGAGTTTTGTGGATACGCTTCAGGCTACCCAACGCACCTGTGAAGCACAGATCGCTGAGGTAGAACAAAAACTTCGCCTGCTGGAGCACCCCGAAGCCCTTTGCCCGCTTTGCGATCGCCCCCTCGACAGCCCCCATCGCACCCTGGTGACTGATCGACATCGCCTTCAGCAGCAGGAGTTGCAGGAGCAAATTTGGGTACTGCGTGAACAACTGGTGGTGTCTGAGCGAGAAATTCAGGTTCTACGCCAGGAATATCGAGCCGTGGAGGCCGAATTAACCAACTACGCGCCGGTACTCCATAGGCAGGGGCAGCTAGATGCTCAAATGGCCTCCCACACCACCGTTCAGCAGCAGCTTCAGCATCTACAGTCTGAATGCCAGCAGCTTCAAGATTGTCTTCGCGATCGCCGCTACGCTACCGACCTCCAGGCCGAGCTCACCCACATTGAGCAGACCCTGGCCCAGCTTGCCTACGACGATCGCGATCACGCCCTGGCGCGGGGGCAGGTAAATCGTCTGCGCTGGGCCGACATCAAACACTACGAGCTGACCCAGGCACGGCGACGGCAGCGCCAGCTCGACCAGCAACGGCAGCAGTTAGAGGCGCAGGGGGCAGTCTTAACAACCCAACTGACTGACCTGGAGCAAAGTGCGCTTAAAGCCAAGCTCGACGACATTCAGCAAGCGATTCACCAGTTGAGCTACGAAGTAGACCAGCATCAGCAGGTGAGGGCGGCGCTACAGGCGGCCCAAAGCTCGCCGCTGCGGCAACAGGAGCTAGAACAGGCCCGCCGTCAGCAGCCCCTAGTTGCCCAGCAGGTGGCCGCCCTACAGCAGCAACAACAACAGCAACAGCAGGAACTGGACCAACTGGCCGTGGCCCTGGCTGATCTAAACGCGGCCCTTGACCAGCAACCCTACCAACCTGACCGGGCCGCTGAGTTAGACGCCCAAATTAAAGACCGGCAGCAGCAGCGAGACACCCTACTGGCCCAACTAGGTGCCCTAAACCAGGCACGGCAACACCTGGAGAGCCTCCAGGCCCAACTGGAGCAAAAACAGCAGGAGTGGTTAGCGGTACGGCAGCAACAGCAGGTCTATCATGAACTGGCCCTGGCGTTTGGGCGCAAGGGCATCCAGGCCATGATGATTGAAAACCTCCTGCCCCATCTAGAGGCTGAAACAAACCAAATTCTAGGCAGGCTCAGCGGGCACCAAATGCATATCCGGTTTGCCACCCAGCGCAGCAGCAAGCGCCATCACCAAAAGCTCATTGATACCCTGGACATTCTCATTGCCGACACCCACGGCACCCGCGCCTACGAAACGTATTCTGGCGGCGAAGCCTTTCGGGTTAATTTTGCTCTGCGGCTAGCCCTGGCGAGGCTGCTGGCTCAGCGGTCGGGGGTGGCGCTACAACTGCTCATTATTGATGAAGGGTTTGGCAGTCAAGATGAGCAGGGCTGCGATCGCCTAATTGCAGCTATCAATGCCATTGCGGCTGATTTTGCCTGTATTTTAGCGGTTACCCACATCCCCCATTTTAAGGAAGCCTTTCAAACCCGCATCGAGATTGCCAAGACCCCAACCGGCTCCCAGCTAGAGCTAGTCACTTAATATCACCCTCTAGGTGGATCCACAAACCAGTCTTGTTCCATAATATTAATGATGTAAAGACGTTTCGCAGACTTCATTAACATTTCTATGCAGTCTTAAGATTTTCTTCGGGTTTTGGGGAGGAAATATGTTGCGGTGGATGCAGTAGGCTAGAGCTGAAAGCTATATGCTGCGGCTAATCTGTCGACAATCACAGAAGCAGACTAAGTATTAATCGCTATTCCCCTAAGTTTTCATAAATGTTACACTTGTTTACATAATTAACTCACGGATAAGTCTGATGGATAGTTCGCTTTTTCCGATCGGTGCTCTTCTGGTGGCCAGTAGTATTGGTGTATGGGCAGTTCTACTTAGGCCCGTTCGATTTGAGCCTGTGCTCATCCCTGTGTTGGTAAAGCGCCAGCGCTAAGTCTGGATTGCTTTGGTTTTGATGCAGGTTCAGACCAAAGGCACTTACTTAAGCGGTTTGGGGGCTAGCCGCTGGCTTGGGGTCTCCGCATCCAGACCTCCCTACAGCCCTTTAGTTCTGGTAATTGACGTCGTTTGCGGCTGAGTTGGCTTGACCTATGAGAACTTTACAGAACTCCACTGATCTGGTTCGTACTTACCTTAAGGAGATTGGTCGCGTGCCGCTTCTTAGTCATGAGGAGGAGATTATCCTGGGCAAGCAGGTGCAGCGACTAGTTGCCCTAGAAGCGAAGAAGCAGGAATTAGAGGAGGCGACTGGCCAGGAGCTGAGTTTGCAAGCTTGGGCCGAGGCCGTATCGCTCTCCGTTGCTGAACTGCAGAAAGTCGTGCGGGATGGCGAACTGGCTAAGCGAAAAATGGTGGAAGCCAACCTTCGCCTGGTGGTGTCGGTGGCCAAGAAGTACATCAAGCGCAATGTTGACCTGCTGGATTTGATTCAGGAAGGCACCATTGGCATGCAGCGTGGCGTTGAAAAGTTTGACCCAACCAAGGGCTATCGCTTTTCGACCTACGCCTACTGGTGGATTCGTCAGGCCATTACCCGCGCCATTGCTGAGAAAAGTCGCACCATCCGCCTGCCAATTCACATTACTGAGAAGCTCAACAAGCTGAAAAAAGCTCAGCGGCAGCTTGCCCAGCGCCACGGTAGAGCCGCCACGGTCGCAGAGCTTGCCACCGAGTGCGACCTCACCATTAAGCAGGTGAGAGACTACCTTGAAAAGGCCCGACAACCCCTCTCGCTGGATTTAAAGGTTGGAGACAACCAGGATACTGAACTGGTGGAGCTGCTGGAAGATGATGGCCCCTCCCCTGAGGAGTTTGCGGCCCAGGCAGCACTGCGGCAAGATCTGGAGCGCCTGATGGGTGATCTGACGCCCCAGCAGCGCGAGGTACTGTCGTTGCGGTTTGGTTTGGCCGATGGACAATCGATGACCCTGGCCAAAATTGGAGATCTCCTATCCATCAGCCGCGAACGGGTGCGCCAGATTGAGCGAGAAGCCTTGACCAAGCTGCGCAAGCGTCAGTCAGACATTCGTGAATATCTGGCTAGCTAGGAGTAGTGCTGCTAGTTAGTTGATACCGGCTATGGCTGAACCTTAACTAGCGTGTTGACAGCTCAGGCCGCTAAAGACTAAAGCTACGCTGAAGGCAAACGCTACAACGAGCGGTAGTGCATGGGACTGAGCAACTGATTAGCCGGGAATTTTGGATCCAACCCCAGGACAATGTGCCGCTGATCCACCACTAGCCAGCCTTCAGCTTTGAAGTCTTTGAGCAAGCGGGTAACGGTGACTCGGGTTGTGCCAATGGCAGTCGCGAGTTGATGGTGGGTAAGGCGCAGAGGAATGCGAATACCACCAGGCTCAACCTGGCCGAAATCCTTGGCCAGCATCAGCAGAAAGTGCTTGAGGCGATCGGCGACTAGCCGCTTGCCAGACAGGGCCAACCAGGCTTCCGCCTGCTGGAGGCGCAGCGTCAGGTTGCGAAAAATGCCTGCCATTAGCACGGGGGATTCTTCAATTTCCGCGAAGGGCAGAGACAGCAGGTCAACATCTGTCAGCGCGGTGGCCCAGTAGGGGTCAACCGTGGTGAGGGGCAACCCCATCGGCATTGATGGCCCGGCTAAACCTAGCAACGTCTCACTACCATCCTGCTGAATTGTGAACAGCTGAACAATGCCTCGGCAAACGACCAGCACCTCATCCCCATGTAGAGGAATGGCTTGCCCGGTAGGGTAGGCTACAAGAGCTCGATCTCGATAAAGCTGTTCTAATAAATCAATAAAGGTTTGATGACTTTGCAGCCCAGCGATGGTGTCGCGGGAAGCAGAGGTAATTGCAGACACAAGGATACCCAGAGTGCGCCGAAGCGAGCCGCCATAACCATTGCACCAAGCTGTTACTAAAAGGCTTAAGGATCTGACCCTAGCGGCTGACTTACCCCTATCTTCAGCGGCAAAAATTAAGAAATCTCCCACCCAAGGTTAAGCTCAAGGAAACAATTGATTAAGCTTTGTAAGCTAAGGCACTCAGAATATTAAAGACTGCAATCTGGAATACCTTTGAATAAGCGGCCTGCCAAGCCCAGAGGCAGCTAGCCCTGGCTAATCCTGGGGTAGATAATCACGCACATCAACGACCCGGCCCGCAATGGCCGCCGCCGCTACCATGGCGGGGCTCATGAGCAACGTCCGCCCGGAGGCTGACCCCTGCCGTCCCTTGAAATTTCGGTTAGAGGATGAGGCACTAATCTGGCGACCCTGGAGCTTATCGGGATTCATGGCTAAACACATGGAACAACCAGCCTCTCGCCACTCTAGCCCCGCTGCCGTGAAAATCTGATCCAGGCCGTCGGCTTCCGCCTGCTGTTTAACCTGCTCAGACCCAGGCACTACAAAAGCTTTAACCCCGTCAGCTACCCGCCGACCCTGCACCACCCTGGCAGCTTCCTGCAAATCACTCAGGCGGCCATTGGTGCAACTGCCAATGAAACATACGTCAATCGCGGTGCCCTTTAAGGGTTGGCCAGGGACTAGATCCATATAGGCAAAGGCATCCTGAGCCAAAACCCGATCACCCTCTGCAAAGCTCTCCACCGTAGGCAAAACTTCATCAATCCCAATGCCCTGGCCGGGGGTAATGCCCCAGGTTACGGTGGGGGCAATGTCTGCAGCCTCAAACACAACCACGTCGTCATACACAGCATTGGGCTCGCTGCCCAGGGTTTGCCACCAGGCCACGGCCTCCGCCCAGGCCTTTCCCTGGGGGGCAAACTCGCGGCCCTGTAAATAATCGTAGGTGGTCTGATCTGGGTTGACGTAGCCGCACCGCGCCCCCCCTTCAATGGACATATTGCACAGGGTCATGCGGGCTTCCATCGACATGGCTTCTACCGTAGTGCCAGCGTATTCATAGGCGTAGCCCACCCCTCCTTTAACGCCCAGCTTGCGAATGATATGGAGAACTACATCCTTGGCATACACCCCAACAGGCAACTCACCGTTGACCTCAATGCGGCGCACCTTGAGCTTATCCAAGGCCAGGGTTTGGGAG
>CAYUBC010000204.1:0-4670 GCA_964442885.1 uncultured bacterium
ATGTAGAGCACATCCTGCCGCCCCACATCCTTACGAAACTGGCGGATGGCTTCTAAAAAGGGCAGCGACTCAATATCGCCTACGGTGCCGCCAATTTCCGTAATCACCACATCGGGGTTGGTGTTGCGAGCCACCCGATGCACCCGCTCCTTAATTTCGTTGGTGATGTGGGGAATTACCTGCACGGTGCCGCCGTGGTAGTCGCCCCGGCGTTCGCGGTTAATCACCGCCTGGTAGATAGAGCCGGTGGTGACGCTGTTGAGGCGCGACATGGCCGTGTCGGTAAAGCGCTCATAGTGGCCCAAATCCAGGTCAGTTTCGGCCCCATCTTCAGTCACAAAAACCTCCCCGTGCTGAAAGGGGCTCATGGTACCCGGATCGACGTTGAGATAGGGGTCGAGCTTGAGGATAGAGACCGAATAATCCCGCGATTTCAGCAGCCGTCCCAGACTAGCGGCCACAATGCCCTTACCGATGCTTGACACCACACCGCCGGTTACAAACACAAACTTTGTCATGGCTACCCAACCCTTCCCCCAGGAGCGTTAACCCGATTATTGTGCCACAGGTCTATCCAGGGACATAAACCCTCAGCCAGATTACAACGTCGCCCAAAACCGCTCTGATAAAGAAGCAGGACGGCTGAAACGCTAGCTCTGGGGTTTTGCAATTTACCCCGCCCTTCACCCTGGCGTTTGATCAGCGGTTCTAATCAGTAGGTTGTAAAGGATAAAACCGATGATATTGGAATGCTTAAGCGGGTTGCAGGCCCAAACCGCAGGCTGGCTCCATCTGGCCCAGGTGACCACACCGACTACTACCACGCCAGAGGATGCGGCCCTAATTTTTTCTGGGCCACAGTTTTTTATTGCTTTACTGTCGGGTCTGGTGCTGGCCTTTGGCTTTCAACTGCTGCTGACAAATCTGTCGGTGGCGGTGGGGATTGGTTACTTGGGTCAGGGAACCTTAGGACGCAGCTCTGGCAACGGCAGTAGCCCCAAAATTGCTACGGCCTTTGGCTTGTGGACGCTAATTACCGTCAGCCTGGCGCTGTTTTGTGCCTGTCTGCTGGCGGTTAAGCTGAGCCTTTACAGCAGTGCGCTGCTGGGTGCCATTACCGGCCTGGTAATTTGGGGCACCTACTTCTGTCTGTTATTTTGGGTTAGCTCTACGACCGTCGGTTCCCTGATTGGTTCCGTGGTTAAAACGGCAACCTCCAGCTTTCAAGCCCTGGTGGGCACGGCCACGGCGGCGATGGGTGCGAAAATGGCCAGCAACCAGATGGTAGAAACTGCTGAAGCCGCTGCCGCTGCGGTGCGCCAGGAATTAATGGCTGGTTGGGACAGCGAGGACATCAAAGACACCCTGCGCGACTACCTGGTAAGTCTGCGATCGCCCGCCCTTGATACCGAAAACCTGGAGGCGGAGTTTGAGCGCCTACTCAGCGAGGCTGAGGTGGGAACTCTGGGCGATCGCGATGCCCTGGCCCAGCTTGACCGTCAGGCTTTTGAAGACCTGGTAAGCCGCCGTACGGATCTATCCCGGCGGGAGGCTAAGCGCATTGCCGACCGCCTCTACCAGAGCTGGTGTCGCGCCCTGGGGCAATCCTCTAGCGGTAGTTCCCTGGCAGATTTGGCCGCTTACCTCCAGTCTGCCAAGCCGGAGGAATTGGTTTCTGACCAGCTTAGCGATCGCCTCGACCAGTTTCTGAAGGACTACTCTCGCTCCTCCAGCCAGGGGTCTAGTCAAACTAAGGGTCTGTTGGCTCAAGGTGTGAGTATGCTCCTGGGTCTGGTGCTGAACCGTGCCGATTTGTCAGATTGGGATTTGACCACCATCACCGAGCCGCTGAAGCAGGCCCAGCGCCAGGTCAGCGACTCTGTTACCAGTTTGCCTGAGCAGCGGGAACCCTACAGTGCCGTCCGAGCTGATGTCGATGCCTACCTCTACAGTGCCTACCCCTGGCAACTTCAGCCCCAGCGGCTCAAGCAAGAATTTTGGTCAGTTCTCTACGACCCCACCGCTGACCCAGGGCGACTACGGCAGGACTTGCAGCGCCTGAACCGTAGCTACTTTGCCGACATCCTGGCCCAGCGGGGGTTGTTGACCCAGCAGGAAATTACCCAGGTCTCAATGCAGCTGGATGAGGTGCGTCAGCAGGTAATCGCCGAGGTGGCTGAGCAGTATCGTCTGGAAGCGGCTAAACTGCTACAAACTCGGGTTTACACCTTCTTACAGCGCAGTTCCAGAGAGGATTTGCTGTCTGGCCAGGGGGATGACCTGTTGCGGCAGTTGCTGGATGACCCCTACGCTGAGGCGGCGGAATTGCGCGATCGCTACCAGGTGTTTACCAGCGGAGCGTTTCTGGATGCACTCCAGGCCCGGGGCGACCTCAGCTATGAGGAGGCCGAGCAAGTGGCCCATCGCCTAGAGCGAGTTATGGCCGCGGCCCTGGCCGATGCTGAAGGCTTGCAGGCCGCCGCTCAGGCCCGCATCAACAACCAGTGGCAGGCGCTGGAAGATTATCTACGCGCTACCCACCGGGCCGAACTCAACCCCGACGGCATCCAGGCCGATCTGCAAACCCTACTGGCCGAACCCGATGCCGGGTTGCATCGCCTGCGCCAGCGTCTAGCCCAGTTTGACCGCGATACCCTGGTGCAGTTACTCAGTCAGCGCCATGACCTGTCTGAAACTCAGGTGCAGCAAATTCTCGACCAAGTAGAAGCGACCTGGTACCAGGCCATCCATGCCCCGGCCACGCTGACGGCCCAGGCAAAGGCTAGCTACGACGAGGCAACGCGGGCCATTGAGCATTATCTGCTCAAAACTGGTAAGCCAGAGCTCAACCCAGAAGGCATCAAGCGCGATCTGGATTTGCTGCTGCAAGACCCCAAGTTGGGGATGCAGGCCGTGGGCGATCGCCTGGCCCAGATGGATCGTGACACCCTGGTGAAGCTGCTCAGCCAGCGGCAAGACTTAAGCGAGGCCGAGGTCAACCAGATCATCGACGACATCCAAGCTACGGTAAGGGACTTGCTGCGGTTGCCCAAGCGCCTGGCTCAGCGCGTTCAGGCCCAGGTGGTCTCCTTTGAGACGGCCCTGGAAGATTACCTGCGCAATACCGACAAAGCCGCCCTCAATCCTGACGGCATCAAGCGAGACCTACGGCTGTTGCTAGAGGATCCTCGCCTGGGGGCCGACCGTCTGCAAACTCGCCTGGCCCAAATTGACCGGGATACGGTGGTGGCATTGCTGGCCCAGCGGCCAGACATGACCCGCGAAGAGGCCGAAGCTACAGTCGATCGCGTCCTGGAGATTCGTAGCCAAATTCTGGCCCAAATTCAGCAGGTGCAGGTGCAGGTGCAAGCGGTCATCAACGGCATTTTGGATCGCATTCGTCAGTATTTGGACTCCCTCAATCGCCCAGAGCTTGACTACTACGGCATCAAGCGCGATTTGCAGCGGCTCATGGCTGACCCCAAAGCCGGCTTTGACGCCCTGCGCCAGCGCCTCGACCAGGTCGATCGCGGCACCCTGGTGGCCATCCTCAGCTCCCACGATGCCATCTCTGAAACCGATGCCCAGCGCATTCTCGACCAGGTAGACGACGTGCGGACGACGGCTCTCAGCAAAGCCGAGCACCTAGAGCAGGAAGTCGAAAAGCGCCTGGCGGAACTGCGCTACCAGGTGCAGCAACAGGTAGAAGACACCCGCAAAACCGCCGCTGCCGCCGCCTGGTGGATCTTTGGCACCGCTACTATTTCGGCGGTTAGCGCCGCCGTGGCTGGTAGCCTGGCGACGCTGTAATCGGTTGGTCAGGCACAGTCTGTTTCTGAGTTCTGGCATGACTACTGAAGAGATCCTTGCTGACTACGATGATCTCGAATCAGATGATAGTCTTGCTGTTCTTTTGTTTGCCTGACGAGCTACCCAGAGCCGTTTTGCCCAGGGAATGCTCAGGGTGGAAATGATATAGCCAGTGGTGGGAATCAGGGCATTGGCCAGGGGATCGGGCACTGCAATTTTCCAAAACACCAGGGTCGTTATGCCATAGGTTAACCCAGAGAGCAGTAGCTTGCGAGTGAGGCTGGTTTCCCAGCCTTTTTCGCGTTCCACCCGGCGGTTGCGATCGCGCAATTCCTCCATGGCGGCTTCTAACGCTCGCACACGCTCCAGCAAGTCGTCATTGGATGAGGTGTTGCAATTAGCCATAGCTCTCCTTACCAGCACCAACTCCCGCATCCTACGGCGAAGCGGGAGCCGGTGCGTTAAGAGCGGTTCAAAGGGGTGGATGCCCGTTAGTCAACGTAACCGACTACGTCCTCAGGGGCATACCTAACCTTAGGTAGAGTGGCGTATTTGTCTCCCTCAGCCCGATAGCCCGCCACACACAGCACCACCGCTGAATAGCCCTGCTCTGGCAGTTTAAGGATGGCATTAAACTGCGCTGGGTCAAACCCTTCCAGCGGGCAGGTGTCGATCCCCAGCATGGCGGCGGAATGCATAAAAAAGCCCAGGGCAATGTAGACCTGGCGGGTCGCCCAGGCATCCCGGTCTAACGGATAGGGCGGTTGCTCTAGAAAGCCCTTGACCATGTTGCCATAGCCCGCCAGGCTATCGGCAGAAACCTGGCGCACCTCGGCCATGCGGTCAATAAAGCGGTCTAC
>CAYUBC010000204.1:4680-6940 GCA_964442885.1 uncultured bacterium
TTTTGAATGGCCAGCACTACTAAGTGAGAGGCATCTGTTACCTGGGCCTGCCCCCAGGCGTGGGGCTTCAACTCCTCACGCAGGGCAGAGTTGCGAACCACAAAAAACTTCCAGGGCTGCAAGCCAAAGGACGACGGGGCCAAGACCAAACTTTGCTCCAGCGCTGTCCAAACGTCGTCAGGAATCTGCTGACTTGGGTCAAACTGCTTGGTGGCGTAGCGCCAGTTGAGCTGCTGAAGCACCTGGTCGGGAGTAGTTGGAGCGTAAACCATAATCATTCGCTGAAGGAAATGGTTCTATTGTAGGCATCTCCCAGCCAAGTCGATGTATCGCACACACCCTGGAGCCGTGTGTTGCAGTCCAGGTTCCCTATAATGAACGTTTGTGAAGCCGTGCTGTTCATCCCCCCATTGCTATGTCCTCCGACTCCAACCGCCCTGGTCAAAGCGCCTCCAGCCTGGAAGAAATCCGCGCTGCCCGTTTGCAAAAGGTAGACGAACTCAAGCAACTGGGCTTCAACCCCTTCGCCTATCGGTGGGAGGTGAGCGACTGCACCGCTGACCTGCAAGCCAAGTATGCCGACCTGCAAGCTGGAGACGAGGTAGACGTTGAGGTGTCTCTGGCAGGGCGGATTTTAGCCCGACGAGTGTTCGGCAAACTGGCATTCTTCAGCCTCCAGGATGAATCTGGCACCATTCAGCTTTATCTGGACAAAAAAGATATCCAGGAGGGCATGGCGGCCATTGATGCCGATGCCTTTAATCACCTAAAGCAATTGACGGACGTGGGCGACATTCTGGGGGTTAAGGGCACCCTCAAGCGCACGGAAAAGGGCGAACTTTCCATTAAGGTCAGGGAGTATGCGGTGCTGACTAAGTCTCTGCTGCCTCTGCCGGACAAGTGGCATGGTTTGACAGATGTGGCCAAGCGCTACCGCCAGCGCTATGTGGATTTAATCGTCAACCCCACCGTGCGCGACACCTTCCGCAAGCGGGCGTTGATTACCACCGGCATTCGTCGCTACCTGGAAGACCGGGGCTTTCTGGAGATTGAAACCCCGGTGCTGCAAACCGAGGCAGGCGGGGCGGAGGCGCGGCCTTTCACCACGTACCACAACACCCTGGAGATGGACCTCTATCTGCGCATTGCCACCGAACTGCA
Organism: uncultured bacterium; assembly: GCA_964442885.1. GTDB lineage: Bacteria > Cyanobacteriota > Cyanobacteriia > Phormidesmidales > Phormidesmidaceae > Nodosilinea. The sequence continues at coordinate 5,842 of CAYUBC010000204.1, forward strand.
CCTGAAGCGGCTGGTAGTGGGCGGCTTTGAAAAGGTGTTTGAAATTGGCCGTATCTTCCGCAACGAGGGCGTTTCTACCCGTCATAATCCTGAGTTCACCAGCGTGGAGTTCTACCAGGCCTACGCCGATTACCACGACTTTATGGACTTAACCGAAGACCTGGTAGCCACCCTGGCAAAGGATATTCTGGGCACCCTGCACATCACCTACCAGGGCCAGGAGATTGACCTGACCCCCCCCTGGAAACGGGTGACGATGCACGACCTGGTGCTGGAGCAAACCGGGCTGGATTTTCACCAGTTCACCACCCTGGAGGAGGCCAAGGCGGCGGTCAAACCCCTCAACCTACATGGGGTAGAGGATTGTGACTCCCTTGGCAAGCTGCTTAACGAGGTGTTTGAGCAGAAGATTGAAGACACCCTGATTCAGCCCACCTTTTTAACCGACCACCCGGTGGAAATTTCGCCCCTTTCCAAACCCCACCGCAGCAAGCCGGGGGTGGTAGAACGGTTTGAGCTATTTGTGGTCGGGCGCGAAACTGCCAACGGCTTCTCCGAGTTAACCGACCCCATCGACCAGCGCCATCGCTTTGAGCTTCAGGCCGCCCGCAAAGCGGCTGGGGACCTGGAGGCCACTGGGGTAGACGAAGACTTCCTGACCGCGCTGGAGCACGGTATGCCGCCCACCTGTGGCGAAGGCATTGGCATTGACCGTTTGGTCATGCTGCTGACCGACAGCCCCAGCATCCGCGATGTGATTGCCTTTCCACTCCTGAAGCCAGAGCAGGGGGAACCGGAGGCGGCTGAATAAGAACGCCGAGGACATCGCAGGGCTTTCAGGTTTATCCGCTCTCCCTCTTCCCTCCCTCCCTTTGCTAGGCTAATCTATGTACTTAGCCAGACCACCACTGGCTACGCCTCTCGTCCCTTATTGGTGCGACATCATCCATGCCTAGAACTCAACGTAACGATAACTTCATCGACAAGTCCTTCACGGTTATGGCGGACATGATTTTGAAGATGATGCCCGCCAAAAAGAGCGTGAAGGAAGCCTTTGCCTACTACCGGGATGGCATGTCGGCCCAGGCCGATGGCGAAT
>CAYUBC010000205.1:0-6891 GCA_964442885.1 uncultured bacterium
TGTTGATACCATCGTTGGTGATGGTGAAGGGATATTCCCCCTTCATGTGGGTGGTGCCTCGCAGTTTGAGAATTTCCATCGTGCGGCGGCGGCGTTCTCCCTCCAGGGCATTGCGGACAATGACCACGTTATCGGAGACAAATTCTTCTACCCCAAAGCGGGCCACCGGGCCATACTCATCTAGGCGTTCAGTGGTCATTACGGTGGTTACGCCCATTTGTTTGAGGCGGGCCACCAGGCGAAAGATTTCTCGCCGCACCACCGAAGCGGCATCATACTGCTGAAAGACGGCGGTAACTGAGTCGATGGAGACTCGCCGGGCCTTGTATTTGCGAATGGCGTACTGGATTCGCTCGATTAGCGCCGAGAGGTCGAAATTGCCCACTACGTCCTGGCCTTCGGGGTCGGGAGAGGCGTCCAGGATAAATAGTTTGCCGTCGGCTACCAGCTTTTGCAAGTCCCAGCCAAAGCTGGTAGCGTTTTGAATGATATCTTCAGGGGACTCTTCAAAGGTGACAAACACCCCTGGTTCGTCAAAGTAGGTAATGCCGTTGTAGATAAACTGCACCGCAAACAGCGTTTTGCCGGTGCCAGACGTGCCGCTCACCAGGGTTGAGCGCCCCGCCGGAATCCCACCATGGCTGATATCGTCAAAGCCTTCAATCATGGTGCGGGTCTTACGCACACCAACCGGCTGAGCGGGGGGTTGCAGATCAGATGGAGCAATATCAGTCATGGGATTGAGTTATGGCCAACACCGGGTTACAGGCTGAGTTCAAGCAAAATAAAGGTACCGAGCATTTAGCATACCTTGAACTGAGGAGCCTGACAGGCTCAATCCTTGAATCGGGCCTTGAACTGGGCCTTGAATTGGGCCGATCCTGTGCTCTCTGAGATTAGCTGTAGATATCATCATCGCGCAGTTCATCGTAGAGCAGGTCTAGCCCAATTAGCACGCGCTCTCGGTCAGACAGGTCGCCGATGATTTTGCGCACGGGCGGCGGCAAAATCTTAGATAGGGTTGGCGTAGCCAGGATCTTGTCCTCCTCGGCCAGTTGAGGGTTTTTTAACACGTCAATTACTTTGAGTGCGTAAACGCCCTGGAACTCTTCTTCTAAGATATTGTTGAGCGTCTTGAGGGCGCGGATGGAATTGGGGGTGTTCCCCGCCACGTAGAGCTTGAGGATGTAGGTCTTTTTGACGGCACTCATGGTCATTTGGCTCAGGTTACAGGGATAATTACGGGCTAACGCAGGCAGATACCAGACTGATTGTATCGGCTAACTTTGTTCGGCTAGGGTTCTCTAGGAATCGAACGACGATACATTTCGCAGAGGTGGGCGATAACATCAATCAGGGTGAGCCGGTAGTCTAGCAAGATCTCTTCGCTGCGGCCCTCCAGTTTAAGCTGCTTGGAGAACTCGTCCATCAGCTCCATGTGAATTTCTACAATATGCGAGACTGAGATATCCGCTAGAAAGGTTTGATTCACAAACGCATCAATATTTTGATTGAGCTTGGGGTCATTGGCAAAATATCCCAGAATGATTTTGCGATAGTCAGCCTTGAGCTGGTTCAGTAGGGTTTCGCGGTCAGCCTGGCTCATATTGCGTAGAAAATAGTCAGGGTTGCGCTTGTAGTAAACGCCCAGGTAGCCCAAACGCGCCTTGAGCTTATCGGTAAGCCGTTCTTGTTGGGCACTGAGTAAGTCGGGAATGGGGAGTGGGTCAGGGTGATGGGAGTCGTCTTCAACTAGGGGCGGCAACGCTGGCAGGGCACAGCTCTCAACCGAAAGCTCCAGGAATTGCTGAATGGCTTGCTGAATAGACCGCTCAAGCTGCCCTAGCTGGCTGAGGGGCAACGTGACTACCGCGCTGTGGTAAGCGGTCGAAAATGCTTGAATGGCCGCCTTAGCTTGCTCACCTAATGGGGCGGCTGGAGTCGGCTGGTCAGCAACTAGAACTACCACGGGTAGCAGCACGCCCTGAGCCGCAATCTGCTGCTGGAGGTCGTGAGTGAGCAAGCTGGCTTCAATGATCAAGCAGTCTATTTGGCTGGTGCGATCGCGGGTAGCCAAGAGGTCAATGTCCATGGCCTTGCCCAGGCAAACCGTGTATCGTTCTGGTGCCAAACCCAGCCCAGATACTTGAACTATCTCCCTGGAGCTAGCCAGGATGTATATCTGTAAGGGTGCAACCAAAACAGCCAATCGTAAGGGGAAAATGAACGCTAAACCCAGGTCTACCGCAAGCGCAAAGCTCAGTAGGCAGTTAAAACACTACTTTACATTTTTTAATTGTAAAGGCTGATAGCCAGAATGCTGCGATGAATGGTAACTCTGTCTGACTTGGCCCTAGGGGAGAACTTCGGCGGAGTTGGAGAATTGCCCCTTATCCTAGATGTGGTGATGTCAGCACAATTGGACGGGGCTGTGTCGCGACCTGATCTTTCTCAATTTCTCAGCTATCCCCCCAGCTATCCCCTGACCACCGCGCTTCAAACGGTGGTCAGCGACATCCAGCGGTCTACGGCTACCCCACCCAGCCGCATTATTGTGGTGGATGCCCAACAGCATCCCCTCGGCGTTCTGGCGGTAGGGCGACTATGGGCCTGCGCCCAGGCCGATGTGACTCCTGTGCAAACTCAGGTGTCGGTTACCATCCCCCCTGGGGAACTAGACCCAGCCAGGGCATTCAGCCGCGTTCAAACCCCAGGGTATGAACCCCGACTAACCGATTGCCAGCCCTGGCTAGAGCCCATTGCCCTGGTGCCGGCCCAGGCTTCCCTGACAGACCTTTGGGCCATCATTCAGGCCCATCCCCACACCTGCTGGGTAGTCATCAATGGCGATCGGCACTACCAGGGCGTAGTTGAGGCTGCCCCCCTGGTCGCCTGGCTAACCACCCAGCCTGCCCAGCCCGATAGTTGGCGTTCAGGCACCGTTCCCTCTTCCTCGTTGATGCCCCTCAGATCCCCCTCCACCCAGGAACATACCTGGGTTATGTCGATAGGGCACGCGCTAAAGACCCCCCTCACCTCCCTGCTAGGGTTATCAACCCTGTTGCTGGATCAGCGTATCGGCCCTTTGAATGAGCGCCAGTCTCGCTATGCCTGGTTAATTCAGCAATCCATTCGGAAGCTCACCCGACTGATCAACCAATTAGTGGATTGGATGCGTCTGGAATCCCATCAAATTGTGCTGGGGTTAGCCCCGATTGACCTTCAGCCCTTTATGGATGCCCTATTGCCTACATTTCAGGCCAGTTGGCTAGCTGAGCCCGATGCAACGCCTGCCTGGGCCCAAGCCTTTACAATTAGCGTGAACCCAACCTTAACCATCGTGCAGGCCGACCGACTACGGCTGCTGCAAAGCCTACACGGAGTTTTAGACTATCTACTCCATCAAGACGCCATCCCTGGCGGCGCTAGTTTAGAGCGGTGGGGAGGACGTTGGCTTGGTATCACCCTCTGGGCTCCTAGCCCTGCTCCAGAGGCTTTACCGGCACGTCCCTGGGTAGACCCCTACCCCCCCAGTTTTGCTGCCGATGCCCTTGAGGGGTTGGGCCTGGCCCTGGCCCGCCGCTTTTGCCAGTGCCACGGCGGCGAGTTGGTGGGCTTTTGGTCGGCGGTCTACGGCTACCAGATGACCCTGCTGCTGCCCCTAGACACATTAGACCCAGCCGCCGCTGCGGAGTCGTCGCCAGCTACTACCCTGGTGCTCTTGTTGAGCACGCAACCGGCGCTAATTGATGCGGTGTATCATCAACTCCAACCTCAGGGCTATGGTCTGGTGGTGGCTAGCCACTGGCGGCAAGCGATTGAGCTAACCCAGCGGCTAGCGCCGTCGATTGTCTTGCTCCACGACGAAACCCTGGCTACAGTATCCGCTCTGGCCTTAGCAGAGCTAGCGCCAGCGCAGGCAATCAGCCCGCCTCTAGTGTTAATTGGCACAGCACCGGATCGAGAGATCGCGGCCCAAACCATCGAAGTATCCCTGGAGGCTCTGCCCCAGCGCCTGTTACCGACCCTGGCCCAACTGCGGCCAACGGCTCTGGGAAGTGCTCCCCCAGAGCCCATGACCCTGCTGCTACTGCGCTATCGCTATCCACCCTCAGTAGCGCCCTTAGATAATCGGCTACCCAGCCTGTGGCAAGACGAGCTACAGCGTCGTGGTTGCCGTCTTTTGCAGGCTGATGACCCTGGCCAAGTGAACCTGCTCTGCCGGGTATGGCAACCCCAGGCCATTGTGCTCGACCGTTACGAACCCATCACCCAGGCCGAAGTAGAGCACTTAACTCAGTTCCCAACCCTGACTCAAATTCCCATCATTACCTTGGCGGCTCCCCAATCAGGGTCTTCCGGTCAGCTCTGCTTGATTGACGCTTCCTGTGCCCTGAACTATTCCCCCGTCCAGGGCGTGGTGGCGCTAATGCAAAGAATTCAGGCCGCTCAAGTTCGGCCTGAATAGGGTAATGGAAAAGTCGCTCAGCCGTCTCCTAGTCCCCCACGGCAAAGACCTGACGGTTTGAGCCAGATTGTTGACCCGATATTCTCTGGCCTCAAGAAATGTTGAGGTTTATGGGCTAATTCTAACCTGTGTGGGCACCTTGAGCAGGTAACGGCACTAGTGGCCACTGCGCCTATCCCTCGCTATGAACAACGCTATTCTTGATGCAATCCAAAAGGCTGATGGCCGCTATTTAAGCGACCTGGAACTGAGGCCATTTAACGACATTACCGAGTCATTTCAGACACGGCTGGCGGCCTATATGTATCTTAAGGATCACAGTAAGGAACTGGTTCTGAATGCGCTGAGACGACTGGTGCATACCCCCCACCGCCAGGTATTGCAAGAGCACGGCAGCCAGTGCCAGCGCGATATGTCCTACACCTTGGAATACATTGCCAAAGGCCTACTCCTCCAGGACGAAGATAGCTTCATGGAAGAGTATCTGGTCTGGATACAAAATATCCTCCGGGCCTTGAATCGGCAGGATGCCTGCGTGGTGTCTTACCAACTGCTTAGAGACGAAGTTCGTGGGACTTTGTCAGGGGAATCTTGCAACTTAGTGCTCCTCTATTTAGAAAAGTTGATTGAAGCTATGGCTACGGGGATTTAACGCCTCTGCAAAGTTATATTGGCATCCGGTGTCTTCACCTGGGTTTAGCACTAAAGTAGGGGGGTGGAGGTCTTTGCAGTAAAGCCCTCTCCCCCTACACCCGGTATTGAATATGGGCAAGTCTCGTATGAGTTCTCGGCAGCGCTCCTATGAAGCAGACCTGGTTAATCGCTTATCCGATAATCAACAGCTGAGCCTGGCCCAACAGCGAATGAACATTCTGTCTCAAAAAGACCGCGACATCATTTCTCAGCAGCTCAGCTACCGCACCCGAGAGCGGCTTAAAAGTAGCTATTGATGGCGCTTAGCGGTCTCTCAGCCCAAATCTTGGGCAGCCGTCAGGACTAGCGTAGTTTAACGGTTACCGCTGCTAATTTTGTGCCCAGGGTGATGATTGCCTGTCGCTGGCGCTCATCGGTCAAGTTTCCGGCTTCATCAAAAACTTGAGCCGCCCCCGGTACTGCCTTCTACGAGCTGATGCATTTACCCTAAAATTTGGCGTTGACAAAGCACTAGTCGATACTGGCAACACAGTGGCCTGGCAAAACCTTGCATCCCAGACTAGATGACGAGCCTAGATGGGCCAGACTCGTCATCGTTCTTGGACTAGGCGGCCATGTCAAACAGCAGTACTTCGGCCTCAGTGGCGGTTCCGGTCAGGGTGAGCGGTTCCAGATCGCTGACGGCGGCCCCATCACCAGCGGTGAGGGCATGGCCATTCAGGTCAATGGCCCCTCGCGCCACCTGCACCCAGGCTACGCGCCCAGGGTTGAGGGCGTGGTCAACCTGGTCGCCGGAAGCCAGCAAGGTGGCATAGAGCTTCACATCCTGATGGATGGTGACTGATCCATTTTGTCCGTCGGGAGAGCCAATCAGCCGTAACTGGCTCTGCTTTTCTGCCGGGGCTATGTGGATTTGCTCGTAGCTTGGCTCCAGGCCAGCCTGGCCTGGCAGCAGCCAGATTTGCAGCATGTGTACCGGCTCAGTGTTAGACGCATTGAACTCGCTATGGCGAATCCCTGTACCGGCTGACATGCGCTGCACATCCCCAGGGCGAATCACCGAGCCGTTACCGATGCTGTCTTCGTGCTTGATGGCCCCCGACAGCACATAGGTAACGATTTCCATATCCCGATGGCCATGCGTGCCAAAGCCCATGCTGGGGCTGATTTTGTCTTCGTTAATCACCCGCAGGCTGGCAAACCCCATGTGGCTGGGGTCGTAGTAGTTGCCAAAGGAGAAGGTGTGGCGAGTGTCTAACCAACCAAAATTTGCCGCACCCCGTTCATGGGCTGGACGAATTGTAATCATTGAAGCACCTCCTACAGCGTCAACGAATTGGAATCATTTGCATAGTTTTAGGATAGACTGAATCAAAATAAAAGACAATACTCAATTTAAATGACAAATTGCATCTTTTTGGTTGACAATCGAATTGGCCCGTTATCCTCACTTCTGCTCTAGCCCTATCTACGCAGTTGTAGAGTTGACTCCTCCCCTTTCCCCTGCCCCCTATGGATAAATTTGAAAGCATCCGAGCCTTTACCCAGGTCGTAGAAGCGAACGGATTTGCCGCCGCCGCTCGACGCATGGGGTTGTCTCGCTCGGCGGTCAATAAGCTGGTGATGAACTTAGAAGAGCATTTGCAAACTCAGCTTTTGCATCGCACCACCCGCCGTGTTGCCACCACCGATGCGGGCAAAGCTTTTTATGAGCGCTGCGTGACCATTCTGGCTGATCTGGAAGAAGCCGAACTGGCCCTGTCGCGCTT
>CAYUBC010000206.1:0-3777 GCA_964442885.1 uncultured bacterium
GGCCGAGCGTGGCCACACCTACGAAGATGTGCTGGCCTCCATCAATGCCCGCCGCCCCGACTTTGAAGCCTACATCGACATTCAAAAGCAGTATGCCGATGTGGTGATTCAAATTCTGCCTACCCAGCTTATCCCCAACGATGAGGAGAAGAAGGTACTGCGAGTGCGCCTGATTCAACGGGAAGGCGTCGAAGGCTTCGACCCCGTCTATCTCTTCGACGAAGGCTCCACCATTGATTGGATTCCCTGTGGCCGCAAGCTCACCTGCTCTTACCCTGGCATTCGCATGCACTACGGCCCCGATGCCTACTACGGCCACGAAGTTTCGGTGCTGGAGGTAGATGGCCAGTTTGACCGCCTGGAAGAGATGATCTACATCGAGAGCCACCTCAGCAACACCTCCACCAAGTACTACGGTGAGATGACCGAGTTATTGCTCAAGCACCGGGAATATCCTGGCTCTGCTAACGGCAGCGGTTTGTTCCAGGTACTGGTGGGCCTGAAAATGCGGGCCACCTACGAGCGGCTTACCGCCAATGCCATGGAACTCGCCAAAGCCTAGCAAAATTTGCGGGCAGAGGGGATTTGCTTAATAGGGGATTGTCTAATTGAGAGAACCTAAGAGAGGATGCACTAGTCTGCCATCCTCTTTTTTTTATGCAACTGACGACGCCAGCCCTGCTCTTCCCGGCTATTTCCTTACTTTTGCTGGCCTACACCAACCGCTTTTTGGTGCTGGCCCAGCTAATACGCCAACTCCACAGCTCAGAGCGCGACTACTACCAGAGCATGGTGCAAAAGCAGATTGTCAACCTGCGGCAGCGCATCGCCCTGATTCGGCTGATGCAGGCTCTGGGGGTGTCCAGCTTTATTGTTTGCACCCTATCCATGTTTTCCTTGTTTATTCAGCAGCAACGCCTGGCCGAATTTCTCTTTGGCATGAGTTTGATTCTGCTGGTCGCTTCGCTGCTGACCTCCCTCTACGAAATTGCCATCAGCACCAGGGCCATTGAAGCCGAGCTAGCGGACATTTATGAAAAAGGCCGCTGTGGGTGACATGAAACCAGCCGCTGTGATCAGTAACCGTCCTTTTAGCTTGTCCCAGTACCGGCAACGTTAACGGCGATGACACGAAAGCCGACCTGGTTGCTGCGGGTTTCGGCGTTGAAGCTGGTGCGGTAGGCAGAGCGGCAGTGCTGAGGCGGACTCTGCCAGGAACCACCCCGCACAATCAGCCACAGGTCGCTGGCCCGCTCACTCGATGGCGTATCCAGGCTAGCGGCAGTAGCTGCCGTCAGCCGGTCGTCCTGGTTGGAGGCGCACCACTCATGGACGTTGCCGTGCAGGTCGTAGAGGCCAAAGGCGTTGGCCTGCCCAAAGCTGCCGACGGCGGTGGTAGTGCCGCGAAATTGTCCCGGTGGTTCCTGGCGATAGGGTTGGGTGCCATCGTAGTTGGCCAGGGCGGTGGTCAGGGTGTGGCCAGTGTGGAAAGGGGTGGTGGTGTGGGCGCGGCAGGCATACTCCCATTCGGTTTCGGTGGGCAAGCGAAAGCGGTAGTCCGCCAGGTGAGGATGGTGGGCCGCCACAAAGCGATTGAGGCGATCGCAAAACTCCACGGCCTCCAGCCAGCTTACTTGCTCTACGGGGCGGTCATCGCCCTTGAAGTAGGCTGGGTTGGGAGCCAAGGCGCGATTCACCGACGGCAGCAGCGCCACCGCTCGCCACTGCTGCTGGGTAACCGGGTAAATGCTCATCCAGAAAGAGTCTACCGAGGTAATGGTCTGAGGCAGTTGGGAAGGGTCATAGCCAGGCTCGCTATCCAGAGATCCTTGCACAAACTGTCCGCCCCGGATTTCTACCAGCGGCAGCGCCAGCGGCCCAGCCGCCGCCGCCAGCCAAAGCTCCTGGTAGCTAGGGGTGGAAACCTGTGCCTGGTAAAGGGTCTGGCCAAACTCATCCACCGTAACCAAGGCGTAGGTAGCGATCGGCTCGGCAGCGGCATCGGGGATGGGGGCCGTAGCAGCCTCCAGGGCTTTTTCCAAACGCTGCGGCAGGGTGGATAGATCGGGGATGGCATCAGTCAGGGGCGTGGGAGTCAGCGTTGGGAGGCTGGGAGGCCAGCGCCGCAGGGCCACCGCTGCCCCACCCCCAAGTAACCCCAGGCTGGTCAACCGCAGCCACCGCCGTCGGCCCAGGGTCGGCGGCGAGGCTGAGTCGGTCGCGGCGGGAGCCATCGCCTGGGTTGCTGCTCCGGTAATCAGGCTGGTGCTGGTCTGAAGGGTTGGCCTACCGCTCAGTGTCAGACTGTTAAACACATCCTCAATACGCTGAATCAGCCGATCCATATCGCGATGGAAGTCTGGGTCATGGCGCACCGGGGTGCTCTGACGATAGGCCAGCCCCTTCAGGCTTTCGGGCAAGGCCGTATCATCTGGCAGTTCCGCCCCACCTACTAGCACCGGAATGACCAGGCTATCTCGCCGCAGGGCCGTTTCAATTTCTACCCGCACCCAATCTTTAGGGTTGGCCAACCGGGGGATACCCCGCGCATCGGTAATGCCGAGCCACTGAGGGCCAATAATGGCCAGCAGCACCGGGCAGTGGCTGACCTCGCGCTCCAGATGGCGACGGAAATTAACCCCCAGCGGAATCGCATCCACATCTTTGAAGACGCTCCCCTGACCAAAGTGAGTGACAAGGCGATCGTAAATTCGCCCAGTAATATCAATGCTGTCGCGGCGACGATAGGAAATAAAGATCGATCTGGCAATGGTCATGGTCACTCGCTACCGAAATGTAGATGGCACACCCGATAACCTGGATGGTCGCCGCTCTTAAAAAGATTCCGGCATAGCAGAGTTTGTCTAATTCCTCACATGGCCAGTCTCAAAAGCCCTTAGAACGTGAATTTTTTGTTGGTCAAGGATGGTAGTGCCCCTAGGCTGGGATATTTGTCACATGAGTCGCCAAGCTCGCCACAACAGACGTCCAGAACTGTGTAGGCTAGGCAACAGTTCGGTATTCAACCCTCTGACCAGGGAAAATTGCCCATTAAGCTAGGAGTGAGGGCTAATCAGGAGGCATTATGATCCCTAGCTTGATAACCTGGCTACTCTTTGCCTGGGCGGTAGTAACAATTGTGGTGCAGTTCGTTAGCTAACAGAGAGTAAGGGCTGTCATCTATCAACTGGCTTGCCAGTTGAACTGTTTCTATGGCCGGTGAGTTATTGACTATCCCCAATTAAATATCCGTTAACAGTCCGGTTAAATCCCGTTACAAAAGGCCCCAGGATTTTGAAAACCCTGGGGCTTGGCCGATTTGGGGCCAGATCAGTTCCAATCCCCTCCAGTCCCTATCCCTAAGCCGCTACCAGCCCCCGGTGGCGGAGCAGTGCCTGGGTGCTGGGCTCTCGGCCTCGGAAGGCTGTGAATACCTCCATTGGGTGGCGGCTGCCGCCCAGGGCCAGCACCGTGTCGCGAAAGCGGTGGCCGGTTTCAGCCAGGGCCGTGTCGTTATCGAGGCCGACTTCTTCAAAGGCAGCAAAGGCATCGGCGCTCAGCACTTCGGCCCAGAAGTAGCTATAGTAGCCAGCCGCGTAACCCCCGGCAAAAATGTGGGTAAAGGCACAGAGGAAGGCATCTTCCGGTAATGGTTCCAGAAGCGACGCCTGGGCAGCAATGCGGCGGCTGACCTCGGCCACGGTTTCTGGCCCACCGGGGCGGTAGCGGTAGTGGAGTTCAATATCCGTCCAGCCAAAGCGCACCTGACGCAGAATG
>CAYUBC010000206.1:3787-6881 GCA_964442885.1 uncultured bacterium
CAGAATGGCGCTGCCGGTCATAAAGGTGCGGGCCGCCACGATTTTTTGATAGAGATCTTCAGGCAGGGGGGCACCGGTATCGTAGTGGCGAGCCAGGGTGAGCAGAGTATCGCGGTGGTAGCACCAGTTCTCCATGAATTGGCTGGGCAGTTCTACCGCATCCCATTCCACATTGTTAATGCCTGCGGCCCCGGTATAGTCCACCTGGGTAAGCATGTGCTGCAAGCCGTGGCCAAACTCATGGAACAGGGTTTCTACATCCCGGAAGGTCATTAAACTGGGCTTGCCATCCACCGGTGGAGACTGGTTGCATACCAGGTAGGCGACCGGCAGCCGTACCTGACCATTGAACTTGCCCCGGTTGATGCAATCATCCATCCAGGCTCCGCCGCGCTTTTCGGCAGGGCGGCTGTAGGGATCCAAATAAAAGTGGGCGATGGGCATGCCGCTGCCGTTAAGTACCTGAAAATACCGCACGTCAGGATGCCACACCGGGGCTTCACCATCCGCTGGGGCAATGGTGATATCAAAGATGCGGTGAGCCAGGGCAAACAGACCGTCTAACACCTGGGGCAGTGGGAAGTAGGGCCGCAGTTCTTCGTCGTTGAGGCCATACTTTTCTTCCCGAATGCGCTCCGCCCAAAAGGCTGTATCCCAGTGGGTGAGGCTATCGGCTTCGGGAGCACCTTTAGCCTTGGCAAAAGCCTTGAGTTCTTCCAGTTCCCTAGCCGCCGTATCGTAGCTGGCTACTCGCAGTTCGTCCATCAATTTGTCGATGGCTTCAACCGAGGGGGCCATTTTGCGGGCCAGGCTGAGGTCGGCATAGGTGCTGTAGCCCAAAAGCTGGGCCATTTCGTGGCGCAGATCCAGAATGCGATCAATATTCGGCACGTTGTCCAGTTCCCCCGCCGAAGCACGGGTGACAAAGGCCCGATAGAGCTTTTCTCGCAGGTCGCGGCGGCGACTGTGCTGCATAAATGGCCCATAGCTGGGTAAATCCAGCGTGATTCGCCAGGGGCCAGCCTCCACCGTGGCCTCGCTTGCTCCAGCGTCGCGGGCGGCCTGAGAGGCTAGGGCCAGCAGACTAGGCGGCAGTCCGTCTACTTCCTCAGCAGTGGTGAGGGTGAGGCTAAAGGCCTTAGTGGCATCTAAAACGTTATTGGCAAACTTAGTGGTTAGTTCGGCTAGCGCCTGCTGAATTTCGTTGAAACGGTCTTTTTCAGCCCCCTGCAAGCCCACACCCGACAGCTCCGCCTCACGGATAGAGGCTTCCACAATCCGCTGCTGGGCCGGTTCCAACGATTCCCAATCGGCACTGGCCTGCATTTGCTTAAAGGCCTCGTAGAGGGGCCGACTCTGGCCCAGGCAAGTAGCAAACTGCACCAGGGCAGGCTGTACTTCTTCGTAGGCAGCGCGCAGTTCGGGGCTATTTTTTACCCCCATCAAGTGACCAACAATGCCCCAACTCCAACCCAGGCGCTCTTCAATGTGAGTCAGGGGTTCTACCAGGCCAGCCCAGGTGGGGGTCACTTCGGCTTCCAGGGCTTTTAGCTCGGCAGTCAACTCTTCTAGCAGGGCCACAATGCCCGGCACAAGGTGAGTAGTCTTAATGCGATCAAAGGGAGGTAGACCGGCACCGATTAGCAGGGGGTTTTGAATGGTGGTAGCTGTCATAGTGGCAACATCAAACGAATAGGAGGGCTAACACAAAAGTTAATCTCACAGGGATAAGCTCACACTGCCATTGAGAAGCAATGTCCGGAACCCGTAGATAAAGTGTTTTAGAAGTTTTAGTAAATGATGACTTTAGTTGAAGTGGTTATGACTTTGCTTTTAGTGTATCGCAATTTGATACCTGCCGCACTCTTTTACAAAGGAGTCGTCCTATACCATAGCTTTTATTTGGATGACTAATCCGAGTTTACTAGGGATAGAACCCTGCGCTAAGGCATAGATGCGAAATAGCTCCTTTCGGCGCATTATCACCGGTATCGTCTTCTTCTCGTTGACGATTATAGTTGCCGTCATGGGCTACATTATTGCCGGATGGGGGTTTTTAGACGCCATCTACATGGTGGTGATTACGGTGTTCGGCGTCGGCTACGGGGAGGTACAGCCAATTACCTCGCCACTTCTAAAGCTGTTCACGATTTTTGTCATTGTGGCTGGGGCCCTATCGGTGGCTTACACGGTGTCAGGGTTTGTGCAACTGATTACTGAGGGAGAAATTCGTCGTGCCCTTAATCTCAAACGTATGACCAAAGAAATCGAAAGCCTGGAAAACCACGTGATTATTTGCGGATTTGGTCGCATTGGCCAGCTAGTGGCCCGCAAGCTGAAGCATGATCGCCAGCCCTTCATCATCATCGACAGTGATCCTGAGCGGGTAGTACTAGCCCAGGAACAGGGCTACCTGATGTATCAGGGCAATGCCACAGATGAGCTGGCCCTGGAGGCGGCGGGCATTCACCGGGCCAAATCCCTGGCAACCGTATTACCCAACGATGCCGCTAATGTGTTCATCACCCTGACGGCGCGGGAAATGAACCCAAACCTGATGATTCTGGCCCGTGGGGAGCTACCCTCCACCGAGAAAAAGCTGCGCCTGGCTGGGGCTAACCATGTGGTGTTGCCCGCCAGCATCAGCGCCCTGCGCATGGCTCACCTGATTACCCATCCCGCCGCGGTGGATTTTCTCTCCCAAACTGACGGCCATCAGGGCCTCAACGAGTTGTTAGCCGAGCTAGATATCCAGCTCAATGAGCTTCAGGTCGAGGCAGATTCCTATCTGATTGGTGGCACTATTGGCGACATTGAGGTGGGCGGCAAGGGAACTTTCATCACCGTAGCCCTACGTCGCGCTGATGGAGAAATCATCATCCATCCCAGCCGCAATACCTACCTGGCCAAGGGCGATTCCATCATTCTGATGGGGCACCAGGGTGATATGCCCAGCTTTGTCCAGCAAAATTTCCTCAAAAAAGAAATGCGCTATCGCGGAGCCCGGTTGAGATGAGGGTCAGGAGTCAGAATACAGAAGTCAGGAGTCAGAATACAGAAGTCAGGAGTCAGAATACAGAAGTCAGGAGTCAGA
>CAYUBC010000207.1:0-6836 GCA_964442885.1 uncultured bacterium
TAGGAGTTGAGCAAATCAACCCAGCGCTGCACCCACCAGGCTTCTTCTTCCAGGGCAAAGGCAGGATTGGCAGCGGGGGTTTGATAGCTGGTCATGGTAGGAAATGGGTAACGGCGAGTTAAAAAGAGAGCTAGGAAGCCACCATCATAGCTGGGCGTTGGGGCTCAAGCAATCGTTGGCCGGAGCGGGCATTCTCGCTAAGATGGCTACGTTCTATTCATTCTGGCTAAACCATGTCTGTTTCTAAAGCTGAAGCTCAGCAATTGCTAGAGCGCATGATTTTTGAAAGCACCGATCCCCAGGACTGGGTTCAGGATGTTTGGGGACTGAGCCCCCTACTGGGCGATAGTGCCGCTAAGCTGCTAGACATGTTCTACGCCCTGGTAGACTGCTGCCCCGACGAACACCTGGATAACCTGCTTAAGAGTCTCTATCGAGAGCAGCTAGAGTTTTGAGGGTGGCGGGTAGCCAGGGTTGGGTCTGAAAAATGGAGCGGCAGGGTGGATGGGTGTCTGGGTCTATGGGGGGGATGGCTCAGAATCCGGCGGAGCGGTGGCGATCGCCAACTGCACCCCCTCCAATGTCCGCAGCCTGTCCATAATCGCCACGACCCGACCATGGCTGACCGATTGATCCGCCTGAATCACCACTAGCCCCCCTGTGGAGGCTGAGATCAAGGTTTGCACCGCCTCCAGCATTTGACCATCCTCCACGGGCTGATCGCCGATGAAAACGGCCCCAGCGGCATCAATCGTTACCGTTACCTGCGGTGGACTCTGAGTTTCCCCAGTAACAGCACCCGGTAACGCTACCGGGAGCCCCTGATTAGGCGTCAAAAACAAGCTGGACAGGATAAAGAACGCCAGCACCGCAAAAACAACATCGATCATCGGCACGATGTTGATTTGCGGTGGCGATTCGGGCTCTTCGGGCAGACGCATCAAGACTCTGGCAAAATCAACCTTCTCTATTTTGCCAGAGTCTTGGGGGTAATCGGAGCCTAGGCTTCGCTAGATACTGTCTGTTTCTGAATGCCCTGCAAAAACATAGGAATGAAGGTTTTTACAAAAGCATCTGGATCGCGCTGCCAGGCTTTCTGCGCAGCGGTAATTCGAGTTCTTTGCAGGTCTGGGGCAAGCAGTGTGGCCGGTAAGCGCTCCATTAGATAGCCCGGACGCTCCCACACTGGCAACGTGTTGGCAATATCGAGGAGGTTGCTAACCCGCCGAAGTTCTGCCCCCAGGGTAATATCCATCCCTGCTTCAAAAGCAGTCTGTTCGATAGCGGCATACTTACGCTTGGCAAGCTCGACCTTTTGTCGCAGCTCTGGGCTTTTGCGGGCCATTTCAGCCAGCCGCCGAGTTCCCCAGCGAACATGGCCGGCCTCTTCAGGCAGGATGCGTTCAATCGTTTCCCGAATTTTAACGTTTTCAGGAGTTTGGGGAGCTTCTTTAAGCGCATGAACGTGGGCCGCAAAGTACTCACAGCCTCGTTTCTCGGTCACGTTAATCGAGACAAGAGCGGCAATTATGCCATCGTCCAATCGCTCTGAAGTCTGAAAGCTATCTTGATCCAACAAGCGCTCAAACTCATCTATGTAGGAGAGCCCAGGCGGTGTGTTGACATCAGCCCCTAGATCGACTAAGAGATCCGTTAGCCACATGGCATGACGAGCTTCATCTGAAACATGGTGGGACAAATCCTTCACCAGATCGGCTGGCTGACCATTTAGGGTTTCAATCAAATCGGTCAGATCTTTGCAGCTTCGCTGTTCGTTATACCGATAGCGATTTAGGGTGATGTGGTGAACTTCTGGGTCTTTTACCACCTGTCTCATCACATCGCGAGCGCTCAAAGTGTTAAGAAACTTTTTGGGGTAAGTAACTGCCATTAGTTTATTTAAGTTTCGTAAAGTGTTACGTGGATCTTAGCGCACCTTCCCAGGCCTGGCGCTGGTGATCGAAAATTTCGTCGTCAAAAAATAGTCTGTTTTTGGCCACCCTGAGAACAGCCCCAGCTGCCGCAGAAGCCTATGCACACCATCACTGACTGGCCTGGGCCACCTTAATTTGCTGCAACAATCCCTCTTTCTGGGTAACTAAGTCCGTTTGCTGCAAGGTCACTTGTTCGCCGGATTTCAGCCATTTGACCTGCACTGTGCCTTGGGCGGCTTCTTCATCGCCAATAATTAGGCAGGCGACAGCGCCGCTGCGATCGGCCCGTTTGAATTGTTTACCAAAAGCCGAGCCACTGAGATCCATCTCTACGGCCAGACCACTCTGGCGTAGCGTCTGAGATAGTTGCAAGGCATTGGCCTCGGCTTTTTCGCCCCGCGACACTACGTATACCTCTGGGGCCGTTGCCTCGGTTGGGGTTAGCTGTTCCAGCAGCAGGGTCAGCCGTTCTAAACCTATGGCCCAGCCAACCGCTGGAGTTTCTGGCCCACCCAGTTCTTGCACCAGGCCGTCGTAGCGTCCGCCGCCGCAAACGGTGGCCTGAGCCCCCAGGTCGCTAGACTGAATTTCAAACGCCGTGTGGGTGTAGTAGTCCAGCCCGCGTACCAGACAAGGGTTGAGGATAAACTCAATGCCCAGGTCGCTCAACTGGGCCAGTACGCGGTCGAAGTGGCGTTTTGAGTCATCGCCCAGATAATCCAAAATGCTGGGGGCATCTTGGGCAATGGCCTGGGTTTTTTCGTCTTTGCTGTCTAGAATCCGCAGCGGGTTGCGGGTGAGGCGGTCTTGGGAGTCGGGGTCGAGGTCGGCTTTGAGGGGGGTCAGGTAAGCGACCAGGGCGTCCCGGTAGCGGAGGCGATCAGCCTTGTCGCCGACGGAATTGAGGTAAAAGGTGAGATTCTTCAGGCCTAGGGTCTTCAGGAAGTCCGTGGCCAGGGCAATGACTTCCACATCGGCCCTGGGGTCTGAACTGCCCAGCACCTCTACCCCCACCTGATGAAACTGCCGCTGGCGACCCTTCTGGGGCCGCTCGTAGCGAAACATGGGGCCACCGTACCAGAGCCGCTGCACGCCACCCTGGGCATAGAGACTGTGCTGGATGTAGGCGCGTACAACCCCAGCGGTGCCTTCAGGCCGCAGAGTGCAGGCGCGATCGCCCTTGTCCACAAAGCTATACATCTCTTTGCCGACCACATCGGTGGCTTCGCCAATGCCTCGCTCAAACAGCGAGGTTTGCTCAAAGACAGGGGTGCGAATTTCGCGATACACGGCTCGCTGGAAAAGCTGCCGGGCCACCGCCTCAACCCGCTGCCAGGTGTGGATGTCGGCTACCTTGAGGTCATTACCGACCAACTGGGGCCTGGGCAAAATATCTTCAGTTCCCGGCAGTGATTGAATAGACTCCATAGGGCAACGTAGGTAGGCTTAGCAACACAACATCATACCCCGCAGCCTAGCTAGCTTCCACATCCTTAACCGTCTGGGGGGGCACCTCTGGCAAAACGCAGCAGTTCACCTCATCAATGCACACTTTGCCCGATTGCAACGCCCACCGGAATAGCGCGACTCGGTTGCCGGTGGCGGTTTTCGTCAGAATATTACTGATGTGGTTATCGACGGTGCGCTTGCTGATTTCTAACTTCTCGGAGATCTCCTGGTTAGTTAGACCTGAGGCTACCAACTCAACAATCTGCAACTCCCGATCTGAGAGGCTGCCCTGCCCATGCATCGGAGCTGTATCGTCGCTTGCCATACCAAACTTTTCCCCGGATGTTATGTATTTATGCTTATCTCTATTATCACTATACGTCTTTATCTAGTTACTGGAGGCTTTTTGGCCGGTCGCGTTGAGGGCTATACCAGGCCCCCGTGGCGATGCCCCAACCGGTCTAGGGTGATGTCTAGGTTAGGCCGCCTGTACCGATTTTCCTGCCGTTCTACCCAGCGCTGTCGGGCTTTCTATCAGCTTGGCCTGGGGCTGGTGCTGATGGTGATCCTGGGTGCGATCCTGGGCTTGGGGCTGCTCCCCCCCGCCTGGGCCGCCAATGCCTTGCTAGTAGAGACCCAGCCCAACCCTTCCCTGGTGGAAGAGGCGGCCCCTGCCCCTAGTTCCCAACCCGACGCCAGCACGGTGCCCTCAGAAACCGTCAGCCGCTTTGTCAATGCCTATCTGGCGGTGGTTAAACTGATCGAATCGCGGGAGCCCAGCCTGCAAGGGGCCGAAACCGAAACCGAGTCTCGCCAGATGCAGCAGGAAATTCAGGCGGAGGCCATCAACCTGATTCAGGCCAACGACCTTACCCTACAAGCCTACTGGGAACTGTTGGGGCTGACCAACAGTGATCCCGAATTTCGCGAACGGGTGCTGGCTCAAATTGAAGAAGCCAGTCTGTAGGTTAGGCCAGAACTCCTTAGCTAGGAGAACGTGAGCAGGAGACCATCAGCAGAAGAATATCAGCAATCTCAAGTTCGTTAAGGACGGACAAACTCTGAGGGTCGCCTGAAGTTTTCTACCGGCACATTGGCCAGGGCCTGTTGCATGAAGTCTCGCCAAATGGGGGCCGCATAGGTGCCGCCGGTGGCCCCGGCCCGCAGGGGCGCATAGTTGTCGTTACCCACCCACACAGCGGTGGCTAACTGGGGCACATAGCCCACAAACCAAACATCCCGTTGAGAGTCGGTGGTGCCGGTTTTGCCTGCGGCTGGACGACCAATTTGAGCACTCTTGCCCGTACCCCGGACAATTACACCCTGGAGCACATCGGTAAGCGCCGCTGCCGCCCAGGGATCCAGCACAAGCTGCGGGTTAGGCGTGTTATCCAGAAGGATGTTACCGCTGCTATCCGCTACCTGCACAATAAAGGTGGGCGGCGAGTGCCAGCCGTTGTTGGCAAAGGTGGCGTAGGCTCCGGCCATTTCCATGGGGGTTAAGTCCACGGCCCCTAGCGGCAGCGAGGTCACGGCCTGCATGGGGCTCTTAATGCCCAGGGTACGGCAGACCTCAATAATTTGGTTCACCCCCACGGCTTGGCCCAGTTTCACCGCTGGCACGTTGCGCGACACCTCCAGGGCTGTGCGAATGGAGATATTGCCCATAAACGAGCCATCGTAGTTCTTGGGGCTGTAGTACTTGTAGCCATCGGGGTAGCTGACGGGGGTGTCGGCAATGCTGCTGTCGGGGGAGTAGCGACCTGTGGCAAAGGCCACGTAGTATACAAAGGGCTTAAAGGCCGAACCCGGCTGGCGAATGGCTTGGGTAGCCCGGTTAAATTGACTCTGTTCGTAGTTGACCCCGCCTACCATTGCTTTTACAAAGTGGGTACGGGGGTCAATGGCTACTAAAGCCATCTGGTCAGCCATGCGAGAAATGCGAGCGTGGTGCCGTTGCACAACTTCTTCGGCAGTACGCTGAAGGCCCAAATCAATTGTGGTTTGCACCCGCATGCCGCCCTTGACCACCGCTTCGCTACCAAAGCGCTCCTTCAACTCCAGCACCGTTGCCTCGGTGACGTAGGGGGCGATGCTACTGCGGAAGGACTTAATTTCGCCCACCAGCAGCGGTGCGGCCTTAGCCGTGGCTTCTTCCTCGGTCGTTATCCAGCCCAGTTGCCGCATCCGGTTCAACACAATGAGCTGACGCTGTTTGGTCTGCTCGTAGTTATTAAAGGGGCTGTAGTCCTCAGGGGCCTGAATCAGACCCGCCATCATAGCGGCTTCCGGCAGGGTCAAATCCTTAGCGGATTTATTGAAGTAACTCTGAGCCGCCGTTTCTACGCCGTAGTTGTTGTGGCCCCAGTAAACCTGGTTCAGATACATCTCCAGGATTTCTTCCTTAGAGAAAATCTGCTCCAGTCGCAGGGCCAGTACGGCTTCAGCAACCTTACGGCTGATGGTGCGTTCGGGGGTTAGAAACAGGTTTTTGACCAACTGCATGGTAATGGTAGAGCCTCCCTCCACCGTGGCCCCCGCCTGGAAGTTCGCCAACACCGCTCGCCCCACACTGCTGGGGTTAATACCACTGTGGGAGTAGAAGTAGCTATCTTCCACGGCCAGCACGGCCCGCTTCAGGTGGGGCGAAATTTCGTTAATATCCACCACCTCCCGGTTGGCCTCATCGTGCAGGCTGTAGAGCAAGGTGCCGTTGATATCGTAGATGTAGCTGGTTTCGCTGGGCACATAGTTGCGGAGTACCCGCACGTCGGGCAGGTTGCGAAAGCTAATGGCCAAACCCACCAGACCGCCCGCCACCACAGCACTAGCAAGCATGGTGGTACCCAGCAGCGATGCGGCTGTGACCTGCCCCACATCTTGAATGTACTTCAGCAGGTCGGTGCTGCGCCGCACAGGCTTGGGGTGTGAGCGGCTTTTTTGACGAACGGTATGTGTAGACACGTTAGTGTAAGTTCTTCTTAAAAGGTGGTAGCGAGTTGAGCAAAAGTATAGGTTAGCTTCTGCAAGTAGATGCCAAAATTGATGCTGCAATTATAGTAGCCACTTCGGCGGCTGGTGAGTCTTAATCCAGCCTAAAATGCACCCTAGCTTAGCAACGTTAACTTTTGACGCATGGCCAACCTCTCTTCCACCGCTCCATCTGCTGCCGCTACCCTGGCCGAATCGCTCCAGTGGATTTATCGGGGCATTAGCGAAGTCTTCCCTGACCAGCCTGACTCTACTGACCCAGAGCAAAATCTAATGCAGCGGCTGCAAACCTGCGATCGCCCTCTGCGCGTCAAGCTCGGCATTGACCCTACCGGGGCCGAAATCCACCTGGGGCACAGCATTCCGGTGCGTAAACTGCGGGCTTTTCAGGATGCAGGGCATACGGCTGTGTTAATCATTGGGGACTTCACCGCCCGCATTGGCGACCCCACCGGCAAATCT
>CAYUBC010000208.1:0-3844 GCA_964442885.1 uncultured bacterium
GTCATTGGCGCGAACTATGGGGCGGATGCCGACTCTCACCTACGACCGGGGCACGCTGATTTTGCACCCGCCGCCCCGGGGCAAAAGCTGGGTAGACTTTGCCCAGTGGGATGACCGCATCGAAAAGTTTCGCATTCCGGCCCAGCAGTACCGCGCCCTGGTAGAAAACCTGCGGGCTGAGAATATCCCCTTCCAAGACCAGGTGCAGAGCTTTGAACCCCTGGATTTAACCCCTAAGGTGACGATGGAGCCCTACCCCCACCAGCGAGAGGCGCTGCAAGCCTGGGTTAACCATCGCTGGCGGGGCGTTGTGGTACTGCCAACGGCCTCAGGGAAAACCTACCTGGCCCAGTTGGCGATGCAAACAACGCCCCGTCATACCCTGATTACGGTGCCCACGCTGGACTTAATGCATCAGTGGTATGCCCATCTGGAGGCGGCTTTTCCCGATGTAGCGGTGGGGCTATTGGGGGGTGGCTCTAAGGATCGCACCCCAATTTTGGTGGCCACCTACGACAGCGCCGCCATCCACGCCGAGAGCCTGGGCAACCAGTACGCGCTGCTGATTTGCGACGAGTGCCACCACCTGCCCAGCGACTTTAACCGGGTGATTGCTGAATATTCCATCGCGCCCTATCGTCTGGGGCTAACCGCTACCCCCGACCGCGCCGATGGCCGCCATGATGATCTGACTCATTTGCTGGGGCCAGTGGTGTATCAGCGATCGGCGGCGGATCTTTCCGGCCATGCCCTGGCTCCCTTTGAGATTGTGCCGATCAAAGTAAAACTGTCGAACCAGGAGCGATCTCGCTATGACCAGTTGATTGCCCAGCGCAATCGGTTTTTGCAGGAGGCCAATATCTGGCTCAGTTCGGCCCAGGGTTGGCAGCGGTTTGTGCGGGCCAGTGCCCAATCTCAGGCGGGGCGGCGGGCGATGCTAGCCCATCGCGAGGCCAAAACCATTGCCCTGGGCACCGAGGGCAAACTGCGGGTGCTGGAGGATCTGCTGGCGCAGCATCACCCCGACCGCACTATTATCTTCACCAACGACAACGCCACGGTCTATCGTATTTCCGAAGCTTTTCTGATTCCCGCCATCACTCACCAAACCCCAGTAAAAGAGCGCCATGCGATTTTGCAAGCCTTTCGCAGCGGTGACTATCCCACGCTGGTGGTCAGCCATGTGCTGAACGAAGGGGTGGATGTACCGGAAGCCAGGGTAGCGATTTTACTCTCTGGCAGTGGCTCTACCCGTGAGTATGTGCAGCGGCTGGGGCGAATTTTGCGCAAGGGCAGCGGCGACAAGCAGGCGGTTCTCTACGAGGTGGTGGCTGAAGAAACCACCGAGGAAGGAATTTCCCAGCGGCGGCGACAGGCGGCTCAGCCCCAACACCCCCGGCAGCTTGAACTGGTGCCAGTTAAACCCGTTTACGGCGGCGAGGAGATTGGGTTCCCCAGGGCAGCGGAGGGGAAGGCGGAGGGGAGTTTTGAGTTTTGAGTTTTGAGTGTTGGGTTTTGAGTTGGGGGCATTGTTGGAAGGGCATCGGGTTTAAGGAGAGGACTATGACCGATGGCTGGGGCTGAGGTTGGGGGTGGCAATGCTTAAACTTTTCTGAGAGTGTGATCGACCCTACGGCAGGAACGAAACGCTAATCCTTTAATCAGAGCAGCGATGGTAGAACCTGGCGTGATTCAATGGTCATTTCACAGCAACAGCGGCTAGCAGACTGGCATGGCGCAGGCGCTCAGGAGGTTCCTTACATCCAGGAACTCCAGCAGTTGCAGCGGCTGATTGAACAGGTCACGGCGGATGGCCAACTGGCCCGCTGGGATCAGGAGGTCATCGTTACTGCGTTGACGGATGGTTCGGGATATTCCTCAGCCAAGTGCGGCCTGTTTCGGCAGTTGCAGGAGCGGGTCTGGCGGGCTGAGCTATATCTGGAGCCTCGCTAGGTTAAGCCTGGAAAATTGGGGCAAAGGGCGGAATTCTGGAGCTATTAGTCATTTCTTAGGTTATAGGGGTTGTTGTAGTTCATAACCATTGACTCCCCTACCGAATGCTGCGATAGTTGAGCGTAATTCTTGGGTATAGGCCTGACCTGAGTTCAGGACGGGGCTGCCTGGGGGCAGATTTCCCGTACTCAGCTCGGTTTTGGGTGCTTCCCTGCCGCTAGAGTCCCTTTGATTTCCTCAACGCAATGCCACATCTATCCAGAATTTTCGTTGCTGCCCTCTTGATGTTGAGCGCTGGCCAGGCCGGTTTTAGCGCCCTGGCGTTGCCGTTGTCAACCCTGGTGGCCCAGGCTCCTACAACGTTTCCAGTACCCCAGTCAGTGCCCGCTGGCACAGAGCTAGCGATTCAAAGCTCCCCGAATTTGGGTATTGCGGCCCAGGCCCTCAAGCAGGGTTTTGAGGATAGCTACGACGGAACAACGGCGAATGTGGAAATTACCAGCAGCGATCAGGCCCTGCAAGCGTTGTTGGCAGGAGACACTGATCTGGCTGCCATTGGGCGACCGTTGACCGAGGCCGAAATGGCCGAAGGCTTAACGACGGTGCCCCTGGAACGAGCCAAAATTGCCATCATTGTTGGCCCCGACAATCCCTTTAACGGCAACCTGACCTTTGAGCAGTTTGCCGCCATGTTTCGCGGCGAAATTACCGACTGGTCGCAGGTTGGCGGTGCTCCCGGCCCCATTCGGTTTGTGGATCGGCCAGAAGAGAGTGACACCCGCCGCTCCCTGAGCCAGTACGAGGTGTTTCGGGCGGCTCCCTTTGAAGCCGGGGCAACGGCTGACCCGGTAGCTGACGATGATACCGCCACGGTGATTGAGGCCCTGGGTAACGATGGCATCAGCTACGCCATTGCTCCCCAGGTGCTGGGGCAGGAGGGGGTCAAGATTATCCCCATGCACCAAACGCTGCCGGATGATCCCCGCTATCCCTATTCTCAGCCCCGCTACTTTGTCTTTAAGGATGCGCCCAATGCGGCGGCGGCGGCCTTCCTGGGCTATGCCACCTCTCCCCAGGCTGCTGACGTGCTGACCGCCGCTCAGCAATCCGAGGCGGAGGCGATCGCCGCTGCCCTGGGCACGGCTCCTGCCGCTACCGCAACGGCTGAGCCTGCCACTCCGGCTGAGCCGACCCCGACCGTGGCAGACCCTGCTACCCCCGTTCCAACGGATGCCGCCCCGGCAGAAACCGCTACGGGTGAGGCTGAGCAGCGCGGTGGTTTGGGCTGGCTATGGTGGCTATTGCCCTTGCTCGGCTTAGGCGGGTTGCTCTGGGCGCTAACTCGCCGTCGGGGGGCAGCTCCAGTGCCGGCGGCTGGGGTAGACGCCACCACCGCCGCCGCGCCACCACCGCCAGTGGAACCCCCAGCACCTCCACCGATGGCGGCACCACCCACGGTTGAGGCCCCGCCGCCGCCCGTTACAGTTGATGAGGCCGCGACTGCGGCAGCGGCCCCAGGTGAACCCCGTAGGACTGATGTCCTGGATGTACCGGAGATAGCCCCTGCTGTGGCCGCTGCCGCTATTCCTCTGGCGGCTGCGGCAGTAGCGTCCTCCGCAAACGTGGAACCCGATGAACTAGCCAGTGCGGAGCCTGGGGCTTTAGACCTGACAGAGCCAGCGGTTGTAGCATCTGCCGCTGTGAAGCCAACCCCGCCAGAACCGACCCCAGAGCTGGATATACCTCTTGCTATCCCATCTCCCAGCGTCATGCCGATGGCAGCGGCTGCTGTGGGTGCCGCAGGTTTAGCCGCCAGTGCCGCGGCTTCCCTGGCCAGTACTGAAGATCAATCCGCCATTGAAGCCAGCAAATATAACGTGGTGGGCCACCC
>CAYUBC010000208.1:3854-6823 GCA_964442885.1 uncultured bacterium
CCCCGCCGATGGCGACATTGATCTGTCCTCCCTGGACGATGGCCTGCCGCCGCTACCGGAGGGCTACGGCGAAAGCCGCATTGTGCTGATGCCCCGCGACCCCCAGTGGGCCTACGCCTACTGGGATACCCCCAATGACCATAAAGAAGACCTGCGCCGCCAGGGTGGTGAGCGGCTGGCACTGCGGCTCTACGATGTCACCAATGTGGATTTAGCGAACCAGGCTCCCCACAGCATGCAGCAGTTCGACTGCGATGAGCTGGCGCGGGAGTGGTATCTGCAAATTCCGGTCAGCGATCGCGACTACCAGGTGGAAATTGGCTACCTGGCTGGGGATGGCCGCTGGCTGGTGCTGGCTCGCTCCAACACCGTGCGAATTCCCCCCGTCTATCCTTCGGACTGGAGTGAGGATCACTTCCTCACCGTCACCTGGGATGAAAGCCTGCGCGGCAAAACCCTGATGACTCTGGTTGACCCCCACCAAAAGGCTGCCGCTGGCGAGATCCACGAGCAGATGTATGCCCTCTCGCAACCCACTGAGTTGGAGCGCATGGCTGGGTCGATGTTTGGTTCCATGCAGCACGTACCGGGGTCAATGGTGCCGTCCCAGGCCATCAGTTCCTACGTGTTCCCCTCTGGGATGGGGATGGCGGGTGGGCCAGGCGTGCCCACGCCATCGGGCCTTGGCCTGAATATGTCGGGCCTGACCATGTCGGGGATTGGCTTTGCCGCCTCCATGCCGCCCATCCGTCCCCGCAAGTTCTGGCTGGTGGCCGATGCGGAACTGATCGTCTACGGCGCTACCGAACCCGATGCCACCGTCACGGTCAGCGGCCAGCCGATTCCGCTTAGCCCTGAGGGCACCTTCCGCTTCCACACGGCCTTTCCCGATGGGCGCATTGAGTACCCGATCATGGCTGTGGCCACCGATGGTGAGCAGCATCGCTCCATTCACATGACCTTTGAGCGGCAGACCCCAGAACGCCGCACCAACACCCTCGAAGAAGCCCAGGAGGAATGGTTGGAGGGCGGGGAGTGAGGGAGAAGAAAGAAAAAAGAAGAAAGAAAAAAGAAGAGGGAAGAGGGAAGAGGGAAGAGGGAAGAGGGAAGGGCAGCCCTGGTTGATCTGTATTTTATTTGGTGCAGACTGGGGGCAATTCTGGAGCACCTGCCAGAAAATGCCGGATAATCAGGCCAGTTTGCATGGCGCGTTCTGTACCGTCTATGGCTCCTCCCTCACTGCTGACCCAGGTGGCTCGGATGTTTCCCGATGCGCTGTTCTACGCGCCAACACAGGAGAAACTGATTGCCCTCACCATCGACGACATCCCCACCCCTGGCGACTGGGACGATGCCTCAACCCGGTTGATTCTTTCGGCTCTGGAGCATTACAACCGCAGCGCCACCCACACCGTGCGGGCCACTTTTTTTGTCATTACTGACCACCTCAATCCGGGCAGCACCATTCTGCAAGATATTCTGGCGGCAGGGCACGAAATCGCCAATCATGGCACCACTGATACGACCCCAGCGGTGCTGCAACCGGCTGAGTTTGAGCGCCACTTTCAAGAGGCCCACGCCTTAATTACCGATACCACCCAGCAGCCGTTGCGCTGGTATCGGCCTGGGCGGGGGTTTTATAACCGCTCTATGGTCGAACATGTAAGGCTAACGCCGGGCTATGAATCGCTCATGGCGCTGGCATCGATGATTCCCTTCGACACAATGCAGCCGTTAAGTACGCCGAATCTAAACACCTGGTATCTGTCGCGGTTTATTTTTCCTGGGTCAATTTTTGTCATGCACGGTGGTTCTATGGAGCGCTGCCTGCAAACAGCCCAGGCCCTGCCCCCTTTGCTGAAGTTGATGGAGCAACAGGGCTATCGAATTGTGACGCTGTCTGAGCTGTACGATAGCCTGGCTCCAGAGGTCCCGATGACCGCTTCCCCTGGCATCCCTACAAGAGAAACTGCTCCAGCGCCACGGCCACCCCATCCTGATCAACCCCTGGAGCCACCCAATCTGCCGCTTGCTTAACCGGGGCTGGCGCATCGCCCATCGCCACTCCCAGGCCGGCATAGCGAATCATTTCCAGGTCGTTAAAGTTGTCGCCAATGGTCATCACCTGGTCGGGCTTCAGGTCTAGCAGGTCTTCGGCCACAAACCGCACCGCTTCCCCCTTATTGGCCAGGGGATGGGTGGCTTCCACAAAGTATTCTACCGACCGGGTCAGGTACAGCTCTTGGGTTGGATAGTGCCGCCCCAGTTGCGCCAGGATGCGACTGAGCAGCTCTGTATTTTCGCTTAGCGCCAACAACTTAGTGGTGTCTAGCGTTTCGGGAGCCTGCATCAGGGTAATTAAATCGCCAGCCGCCACTGGCTGAATACCTGAGCGCTCAGCGTAGGCTTTGGTGTCCTCAATGACGGCCCGCACGTGCAGCTGGTCATCAATGTAGAGGTGGATGGATAGCTCGCCACTGGCCTCCATCGGCGCTAGATAGGCCAGAATTTCCAACGCCAGATGGCGCGGTAGGGGCGTGTGGCGGTGCAGAGTTTGGGTTTCGGGACTTTTGATGAATGCCCCCTGGTAGGCCATCAGCGGCAGGGTAGAGCCCACGGCCTGATGAAACCGCAGGGCAGATTGATACATGCGCCCGGTGGCAATGGCCACCGCAATGCCGCGTTGCTGCACCTGTTGAATCGCCGCCAACACCCGTGGCGAAATCTGGTTAGACTCCCCCGCCAGTGTGCCGTCAATATCCAGCACCAACAACCGAATATCTGTAGTCATAGGGTTTGCCCAGGAATTAGCGACGCCTCGCCTATTATCTCTGGTTGAGGGGTAATTGGATGTGGGATAGAAGGCAGAAGGTAGAAGGTCAGTACATCAGCGGTAACTCACCCGCCACATCCAGCCGCTTGAAGTCCCCCAGTTGCATGTAGGTTTCAGCCAGGGTGTCGGCCACTGA
>CAYUBC010000209.1:0-6783 GCA_964442885.1 uncultured bacterium
CATCGCCACGAGTTTGTGGTGGATCTTTTATTCAAGCTTGAGGATTTCGATGCCCTCGTCCCCTGACGCCGCCAGGGCATGAACCGCCGAAAGCTGCTTTTTAAGGGAGTCGCCTTTAAGCTGATGCCGTAAATCCTCCAGGGTGCCGCTGTCCGAAACCATAGATAGTGCTGCTGTGCGCTGTGAAACTGCCCTTTTCAATGATATGGCAATATCAGCGGATTCTGGGGTCAGGAGTATAGCCATCTCAAGACGTCCACTGGGGATGAGCCAACCAGTAGAACTGATAAGGGGCCAGCACTAAGCACTGCTGGTTAAGAGTTGGGGGGTGGCCAGTGTGTAAGTCAATAAAAGCATCCCCTTCTGGCACCAGTGCCGGTTGAATGGCCGCAATTTCCACTGAGCAGGGATGGGCACCGAAGTTAGCTATCACCAGCACCTGACTCTGCCGATGGGGATGGATGCGGAAGTAGGACAACAGGTGAGAATCCCCAAGGTCTACCAATTGGCGATTGTTGAAGTCCTCAAACTCACAGATTAGTTTGCGGGCTGCAATTAGCTGCTTTAGCACAGAGAAAATTTTGTACTGAATGGTGCCAGGTTGGTGCCTTAGGGCTGCCTGTTGCCAGTCAATTTTAGGGCGATGGGCCCAGCGGGTGTCGTTAGCTTTACCCAGAACAGTGACGTAACTGTAGTCATTGACGGTGCCCAGTTCATCCCCGTAGTAAATCAACGGAATGCCGCCGTAGGAAAAGATAATGCTGTAGAGCAACAAAATATGCTGCACTAGGGTGTCAACTTTCTCGACATCGCCTTTTTCTAACGCATTTTCCAACCCGATAAGCGATGTTAACGTGCCGGAAATTCGGGTGTCGGTGCTGTTATAGGGTTTTTGGCCAAAGGGTAGCCCCCGAGCTTCAGAGTCCTCGGATTTACCCGTGAAATAGTTAATCAAAAACTGGCGGTGGGCGTAGGGTTCATAGCCAGCCATTTGAATATCAAGATCGCTAAACCCTAAGCCAATGTCATCGTGGCAGCGGATGTAGTTAAGCCAGGTGGAGCTATCCAACTTATCAGGCAGATTTTTGACTCCCTGAGTAAGCAGATTGGCATTTTTGGTCGCTACGGCATCCCACAATAACGCCATCAGGGTGGCGTTATAGGCCATCTCGCATTCCTTAGCGCTAACGGCATCTTCGCCAAAGTATTTGACAATTTCTACCGGTGCAACAATCGCCTCGGCAATAAAGGCCACACCGGGTGCAGTTACCTGGCAACAGTCTTTAAACAACTGTAAAATCAAATGCGCTTCTCGCTCATTCTGACTGTTGCTGCCGATTTTTTTCCACAAAAATGCCACCGCATCCAGGCGCAGGATATCAGCCCCCTGATTGGCCCAATACAGCAGGACATCCAGCATTTCAATAAAAACCGCTGGGTTACTGTAATTGAGATCCCACTGATAGTTGTGGAAAACGGTCATCACCCAGCGTTCCATTTCCTCAACCCAGGTGAAATTCCCTGGTGCCTGTTCAGGGAAGACTTCGGGCATCGTTGCTTCAAAGCGATCAGGAATTTCTCGGCTTTCGTAGGTGTAGTAGTAGTTTTGGTAGGTGGGGTCGCCGCTTTTGGCCTTTAAAGCCCAGTCGTGCTCGTCGGAGGTATGGTTAACCACAACATCTAGCACCAGCAGAATGCCCCGTTGCCGCATGGTATCAGCCAGGTCTCGGAGATTATCCATCGTGCCGAAGCGCTGGTTAATTTCTCTGAAGTTGCTGATGGCATAGCCCCCATCGCTAGCCTGAGCAGGGCAGCGGAGCAGCGGCATGATATGAACTAGGTTAACCCCCAGTTCTTCAAAGTAGTCAAGGCGAGCCTTCACCCCCGCCAGATCTTCGGCAAACCCGTCGGCATAGAGAGTCATACCTACCCAGTTTTGAGACAAGTACCAGGTGTGGTTAACAATGCGCTCTATATCGCTTTCTTTAAGTTCGGTAGAGCGCGCAATAAATTGATTAGCCATCGTTTCGACTAGCTTGAGCAACTGCTGTTTGTAGTCAGAACGATGGCCATAAAGCTGTATAAATAGGGTGTGAATCGAATAAAAGTTTGCACCAAGCCGGGTGTAGAAAAAGTACAAATCTTGATCGCGAATCTCCGGCTTTAGCTCGGTCATCAATTCATTGAGGAGAGCATGGGATACGGGTTCGTACATTCTTTACGTCCATCGCGTTACAAAGGATTGGTAAAAGGTTTTATCCAGGGTGGTTGCTCCCTGTAAACCTACAATTGCACTGGCAAACGCTTGAGCCCGCTCTAAGGACTCTTGCCACGACCAGCCCCGCAACAGGCCCAGCAATACTACACTGCTGAATCCATCGCCAGCCCCGACTGTGTCTACAACAGTGGTGGCCTTAGGCGGAGCAAGCTGGAGATATTCCCCCCCTCGCGTGATGATCATCGCCCCCTGCGCCCCCTGGGTGACAATGGCCGCTGCCAGGTCGATCTGAGCCATTAGACAGTGGACGCAGTCTGCTGTTCCCTGTCCGGCAGGCACGATCTGCTCTAGCTCAGCCTTGTTTAACTTAATCCATTTTCCTGCAGTTAAGAGATAACCGGTGTCTTCCATATTCCACCAGGGCTGGCGGAGGTTGACATCGATAAACACCGCCCCGGCTTTCTGTTCTCGCAGAACCCTGAGAGCAGCCGCAGAGCGGGGATCGCGGTAGATTAGCGTACCGTGATAAAGCAGAGCAGCAGGTTCCAGGGCGGGCAAGGCATCCGCAGATATAGCATCGTAGGCAGCCGGATGCACGATGGTGTAATGGGGCTCACCGTCTACAAAGGTCACGTCTACCACACCTGTGGGCAGCGACGGATCTTCCTGTAGCCCCGATAAATCCATCCCCCAATCAGCCATGATCTGCTGCACCTGCGCTCCCAGGGCATCTGCACCGACGCGCGAGATGAACAGCGGTGACGCTCCCAGGGCCTGTAAATTCCAGGCCACATTAAAGGGTGCGCCGCCCAAAACCAATCGGCCATCAGGAAAGCGATCAAAGAGTACTTCGCCAAAAATTATGGGTCGCTGGGTTATGGATTGTTGCTGAGCCACGAGGTTACCTCCGGGAAATAGTGGGCCGCTCCTTCTAGGATGCCAGCGCTGTAGTTGCCGTTCATGCCCCAGGCATTGCCCTGGGCAATGTAGAGCCGGTTACCATTGCCGTTGGCCTGGGCCTGGTGCTGGGCAGACCGTTTAACATCGGGGTGGGCGTTGGCGACCAGCACCGAGGGGATGGGGCTCACCAGTACGGTCAGATCGTTGCCGCTATCGCCAGCAAACAGAGTGGTGGCTGGGCCATGGCCGACTTGGGCCATCCAAAATTCAATCGCCTGTAGCTTGCTGGCTTGGGGGGGCAAAATATCCAGCAGACCGACTCCGCCTGCCTCGTCAATGCTGGTGATTATCGTAGCTTGCAGGTTGGCGGCGGTCAGCCGCTGGGTCACCTCCTGGCTGACTTGGTTCAGGTCATTCTCCAGGGCAACGTAATAGCTGAGTTTGTAATCAGTCTGCCGGTCGGCTTCTTGCAACGTGAGGGCGGGTTGATCGTCCAGCCAGTGGTGCAGGTCGAGGCCCGTTTTACCCTGCCAAGCCTGCGCCATGTGAGATTGCCATACCTGACTGGCTTGCCACTCACCCCGTCGCAGGTCGTACACGGTGGTTCCGACATCTGTGATCACGGCATTGGGCCATGGCAGGCGGTAAGTGCTAATGGCCTCTTGCACCAACGCCTTGCTGCGACCTGTTACATATACCAGCATGACCTCAGGTT
Organism: uncultured bacterium; assembly: GCA_964442885.1. Lineage (GTDB taxonomy): Bacteria > Cyanobacteriota > Cyanobacteriia > Phormidesmidales > Phormidesmidaceae > Nodosilinea. The sequence continues at coordinate 3,834 of CAYUBC010000209.1, forward strand.
GCTCCACCCAGGCGCGGAAGCGTTCTCGCACCCCCTGGGACTCAGGCTGTGCTCCATTGGGAATGAGCGTGCGATCCAGGTCGGTAAACAGTAGTCGAGTTGGTGGCACCATAATCGTCAAGGTTTTAAGAAAAGCAAGTGGAAGAATAAGGCGGGAGGGGAAGCCGGCGGGAGGGGGAGCCGGTTACCAAGGATGCAGCAGAAAACAGGCCACCATCCTAGCCCTAATTGACCGATTGGCTGGCATTGCTAAGCCGCCTGCCGCCATTGACGACAGCGCTCAAAGAAGCGGTAGTGGTCTAGCCCTTCCAAAATGCCAGCGGCGGATGCTTGTTCAGCAAAATAAATTGGCTCAATCTCGGTCAGCCCGCTCAATTCGTCTCGAAAATCGCTACCGACCACCACCGACAACACATTGCCCCGCATCAAATCCTCATCGGCCCCGGTTGCTCCTACTGCGAGTGTATTTTCCAGGGGAATGCCCCAGCGCTCAACAAACCAGCGCAGCGCGTAGCCCTTTGAGGCTCGAATCGGCAGAATATCTAAAAACTGGCCAAAGCTGAGAATGACGTTGACGGTTTGATCGTTCTGCAGGAGGAGACTGCGGATTTCTTCCACCGACGGCGCGTCTACCGCTGCATAAAAATAGCTAATCTTAAAATCGCTTTGCTCCTCAGCGGGCTGTAACGTCAATCCCGGACAGTCTGCCAGCACCCGCTTAATGGCACTGGGTTTCCAGAGGTAGTCGATATGGTCGGCCCAGCCGCTATCGGGAGTTAGCTCAGGGGAGTAGTAGATCTCGGTGCCTAAACTGGTGATTAGCACATCAGGCTGGGGAATGCGGTAGGCCGCTAACTCGCGCAGGGCAGAGTCAAAGCGACGCCCTGTGGCCAGGCAGAAGGTTATCTCCTGGCGGTGGGGTCGTAGGGTGTCGAGGAACTCTCGCAGCGCAGGAATATCGCCAGTCAGAATATGGTCTAGCCCTGAAACAATGGCCCCAGTCTGGTACAGCTTCGCCTGCTTCGCAAACACGACTGCTTCGGGCAGATCCTGTCTGGCCACGATAGGCTCAATGACCTCCAGGTAGCGCTCTACATGGGCGGCCCAGGTGTAATGCTGCCTCACCCCAGCCAGCCCTTGCTGAGCCATTTGGGCATAACTGTCGCGATCTTCCAACACTTGCAAAATTTTGGCCTCAATATCAGCTCGGTCCAGAGGATCGATGAGATAACCGTTTTTGCAGTTCCCGATAATATCGATCGGCCCCCCGTCTTCGGTGGCCACCACCGGCAGACCGCTGGCGGCGGCTTCAATTAACGTCAGGCCAAAGGGTTCGGTTAAAGCAGGGTTGACAAACACCCCCCCAGACAGGGCTGCCAGGCGATAGAGCACTGGTAAATCCTCAGCCGTCACCCGTTGAGGATAGGCAATTTTGCCGTAGAGATCGTAGCGATCAATGGCCATAAACAAGTTCAACAGAATAGCTCTGGGGCCATTGGCCAACTCTCGCATATCTGTACGTGACCCCAGACAAACTACCAGATTCGCCAGCTTTTGTAGTGCTGCTGACTCACCATAGGCTTCCACTAAACTAATTACGTTTTTGCGCTGGTCTAGCCGCGACAACGCCAGGATGATGGGTTTGTGAGGTTCAGTTAAAAACCGTTTCAGACCCTGGGCAACATGGCTCCCCCACTCATTACCGGTGGGAGGAGTAAAGATCTGCAAATCTGTACCTGGCGGCACTACGCGCATTTTATTGGGCTGGTAGTAGTCGTAGAACGAATACTGGTCGTCCACTTCCTGGCGGGTGCTGGTGATGATGCGTGCGGCGGTGGCCAGGGTTTCCTCTTCAGCCGTAATGCGATGGGCCATGTTGTAGCGCTGCTCAACAGCATCCTGCTTCATGCCACTCGCGAGCAGCCGCTGCCGCTTAATGCGCCCCAGCGAGTGCCCGGTGTGAACCAGGGGAATGCCCAACACATTGGCCAGCCGTACTCCTACATAGCCCGCATCAGCATAGTGGGTGTGAATTACATCTGGCAGGCGCTCTTGCTCCTTAAGGTAGGCCAGCGTATTATCTACAAAGTTGTCAAGGCAGGGCCATAGCTCTTCCTTGGGAATGTAACGATCTTCACCACACTTGATGCGCACGATGGAGACGTTGTCTTGTAGCGCTTCTAGGGGTTGATTGTAGTCATCGTCTAGGCTGGGGTCGAGCAACTGTCGGGTCAGTAAATCAACCCGCTCGACTTGTGCGTGTTGTCCCAGGGTCTGGGCAAGCTCCACCACATACTTGGTTTGACCACCGGTATCAGCATCTCGACCCAGCTCAAGGCTTTGACCACGAATTAAACCATGAATACTAATGAGCAGGATATATCGAGTATGGAAAGTCATGCAGCTCACGCCTAGACAACAGTGCTTACCCCAGTAAACGTATGGATTTCCTCATCAACCTGCATCTACTGCGAGATAGATTTTAGTCTCCTTCCTACTGTATAAATTCGGGAAAATCTCTGGCCAGAAAAAATTTTCGGAAGGGATGCTAGGCTTGCGTAGGTTGGGGAAAACGACGTGAAGCCCAACGGCAGTAGGCTCTTTGAGGTTCTGCTACGGCTTCACCCAACCTACAAATTTAAGACTTGACAGTGCAATAGTACACTACGGCAGAAATAAGCCTGCCGTTCAGGACGCTTGAGACACTGATGCTCTAAGAGTTTTTCATTTTGAATTTTACATTTTGAACTTCGCGTAGCGGGACTAGCCCAGAGCAGAACTAAGCTTCTAGAGAAATACCAGAGTCCAGGCACCAGATGCATGAGGCTATCTGAATTTCCTCAACCTGAGCTTATCTTGGCTCAGGTTGATATCCCAACGGTTAACCTAGCTGCTCAGGGTAATCGCATCTTAATCGAGTGCTCGTATTGATGGGCTGAGGGGTAAAAAT
>CAYUBC010000210.1:0-6768 GCA_964442885.1 uncultured bacterium
TTCTGAGTTGCAAGCCCAAGCCCAAACTATTTTCGATGTAATCGCCTTTACCCCTTTTGAGCAGTGCCAACCATTAAACCGTGAGTTTAGTAATATTCCTGCGCGTCCCGGTATTTATGCAATCCGGCACAAAACCGACGGATTGCTTTATGTAGGTAAAACAAAGAGTTTACGGGGTCGCTTTAGTGGTGGACATAAAGCTTTTTTGTGGGCGTGGCTTGACAAATTTAAAGACGAAGACGTGCGGATTGCGGTACAGGTCATTTCTCATTGGAGTAACCCCGCGCTACTGTTAGAGCTAGAAGCAATCATTTTAAGAGCCACTGAACCTCCTTACAATGCCCAGATTCCGCCTGAAAGGTGATGCCATGCAAGCCAAACTTCAAGAACAACTTTCTGCTGCCGACGCTGAAGTCATTTTAGGGCGATTACCTGAGCGAATTAGGGTGGCTCTGGTTGAACGTGCTAGCGAGATTGAGTATCCAATTGAGGCCGTGATTGAGATGGCGATCGCAAGTTTCCTTGACTCGGAGGCGTTAGGGTTTGCAGATTGTAAGCCAGGGCGTGGGCAATAGAGTATGGTGCTTGACAATCGCATGGTCTAACAACGTCCATGTACACCGACCGCCGAGAGTTATCGGTTATGGTGCAAAAGTTAGCTGCGGCGGGTAATAGGCGACGTTAAACGTCATAATTAACCAATCAATGGGGTTTAGCTTATCGCTTCTTCTTTTTCTTATGCTTTTTAGCCGCAGAAGATGATTCTGCCCCAGCCTGACCAAACCCTTTGCTGGGCTTCAACCCTGGCGATGGGGGAGCGTAGAATGCCCCTTCGCCAAACTTAGGGGGCGGTTCCGGGCGAAACGCCTCTAAATTTAACGGCAAGCCTAACTCCAGTGCGCCAACTTTAGACGGGCCAAAGATTGCATCAGCAACCTTGTCTTCGGTCATACCCGGTGGCAGGTTAGCCCGAAACTCTCGCACAAACTCAGGGATGAAGTCATCGGGGGTGAAATCAGATTCCTGCTTCAGGCCCAGATCCACCTGAACCTTTGGCCAGGTGCCTGCGCACATGTCATCCACCATCTCAGCCGCGTAGGCTTGTTCAATTAGAGGAGCCGCGTCAACGGCTTGAAACTTCACCAAGCCTTCCACTATCCAGCCATTTAGCCCGTCAGAGTTGTCGGCGTAGCGTTCTAAACCCTGGATGAGTAGCTCAATACAGGTGGCTTGAGTGTCTGGGTATTGTGTACCGAGCTTTTTAATGCCCTCAACAATGGCGATTTTGCCCCAGTCGGAGAAGTCTGGGTCATTCAGGTAAGGGGGCAGGGTGGGCAAAACCTCTGGCCCCAACCGCGCAATTACCTCAGAGGTTTCCTCATTTAAATAGTCATCGTCTTCGTAGGCGGCAAACATGCCCAGCAGAGGGGCCAGCATTTCCATCGCTTGCAGTTGCGCCAGGGCTCGCCAGGCATGGAGCGTAGACCAAACCTCAACTTTCTCGGAGGGCATCTCCCAAAACTCGGTATCGGTCATTAACCGAATTAGTTCTGGCACATGGTCAGGGGTGAGGCCCAGTTCTTCCACATAGTTGGGCCAGTCTGAGCGCATTTTGGAGGCATCTCCATAGGTTAAGAGGCGGTTTACCGGCGGGTCGTATCGTTTCATGGCGGGAACCCTGAGCGCATCGAGTTGAGGATTGGGACGCCATCCCATGTCAAATATTGTACCTGGGTTAAAAACCGGGTGTTTATGGCGCTATCCGGCCTTTCCCCCGATCCTGTCCAGGAACTTCCTTTAGTACCGGGTCGTCCTCCAGGGAGGGTATGCATTGGGTATGGCAATCCTGATTGCACTGCTTCTACCAAACCGAGTCAGGACATCTACTGATGCTTGTAGCGAGCATCGTTCGAGACGGAGTTAAAGAAGCTGATAAAGGAGCGAGCCTTACCATGGCGACAAATCCACTACAACCGACTGCCCACGAGCAGTATTTGCTGGAGCTAATCAACCGGGCCCGTCTTAGCCCAGAGGCCGAGGTACAACGGAATGCTAAAGTGGCCAGTCTTAACGAAGATCTCGCCCCTGGCACTATTTCAAACACCGCTAAACAGCCCCTCGCCTTTAACCTGCAATTGATCGATGCAGCGCGGCGGCACAGTCAATGGATGCTGAACACGGGCATCTTTTCCCACACTGGAGCAGGGGGAAGCAGCCCCGGTGACCGGATGCAAGCCGCTGGGTATGCCTTTACCGGCAGTTGGACCTGGGGCGAAAACATTGCCTGGAACGGCACCACAGGCACGCCCAACGTCACCACCTCGGTGGCCCAACAGCACGACAACTTGTTTGATAGCCCCGGCCACCGCACCAACCTGATGAACGACGCCTTCAAAGAGGTGGGCCTGGGGGTGTTACCGGGAACCTTCAGCGGCTACAACGCCGTTATGACTACCCAAAAATTTGCCAAATCCGGCACGGCCTCTTACTTAACCGGGGTGGTCTTTGATGACAAGGTGCTCAACGACGACTTCTACACCGTGGGCGAAGGGCTAAGCGGCATTACCGTCACCGCCCGACGCTCGACGGATAATGCCGTGTTTTCCACCACTACCTTTGGCAGCGGGGGCTATCAGCTAGCCCTGGCCCCGGCCAGTTACCAGCTCACCTTTTCTGGTGGTGGTCTATCCAGTCCGGTGACTCGCAATGTATCTCTGGGTAGCCAGAATGTGAAGGTAGACCTGGCCACCGACGCCCTGGGTGGCTCTGGCTCGGTAGGGGGCTCATCGGGCAGCGTGGTTAAAGGCACCAGCGGTAACAACAACCTGACCGCCGCCGCCGGAGCGCAAACCATGTACGGCTACGGCGGTAACGATACCCTGGCCGCCGGGGCAGGGAACGACACCCTGCGCGGTGGTGGCGGCAACGACACCCTGCGCGGTGGCACCGGCAACGACCAGCTCTATGGCGATGCTGGCCGCGATCGCCTCTTCGGCGTCAACCCCAGCAGTGCTACCCCTGGTCGTGGCGAAATTGACCGCCTGACCGGCGGCGGCGGCGGCGATCGCTTCATCCTCGGCGATGCCCAGCGCGTTTACTACACCGACGGCAACGCCAGCGCCAGCGGCCTAGGCGACTACGGCCTGATTACCGACTTCAAACCCGCTGAAGGTGATGTCATCCAGCTTAAGGGCGTAGTCGGTAACTACCGCCTGGGCAATGCGCCGGGTGGCTTACCCGCGGGCAAAGCCATTTTCCTGGATACCAGCGGGGCCGATGAACTGATTGGCATCGTCCAGGGAGCCAGCAACCTCACCCTGAATAGCGCCGCCTTTAGTTACGTCTAGCGAATAGTCTAAACGAGGAGACCCTGGCCAGGACAAGCGCTTTAGCATCAGCCCTGGCCAGGGTATTTCTTCGAGGCCAAAATCCGAAATTGCAAATTCAAAATTCCAATCCAAAATCGGAAATCCAAAATCGGAAATCCAAAATCCAAACCCCTCCTCCCCTAACTCGCTATCCTAAAAAAGCCCCCGTTCTCCCCCTGCTATGATTTCTCCGCTTAATCCTGTCCACGTCATCGGCGGCGGCATTGCTGGTACCGAAGCCGCCTGGCAAATAGCCCAGGCCGGGGTGCCGGTGGTGCTGCACGAAATGCGGCCCCATAAACAATCCCCAGCCCACCACAGCGAGTACGTGGCCGAACTGGTATGCAGCAACTCCTTTGGGGCTCAGGCTACGGATCGGGCCTCTGGTTTGCTCCACGAAGAACTACGCCGCCTGGGTTCAGTGGTCATCGCCAAGGCCGACCAGCATCAGGTACCCGCCGGGGGAGCCCTGGCGGTTGATCGGGGCATCTTCAGCCGTGACCTGACCGAAACACTGGAGCACCATCCCCTAATTGAGCTGCGGCGAGAGGAGGTAACTCGCATTCCCACCGAGGGAGTAGTGGTGTTAACTACCGGGCCGCTGACCAGTGAGGCATTGTCGGAGGACTTGCAGCGCTTCACCGGCCAGGCCTACATGAGCTTTTTTGACGCCGCCAGCCCCATTGTGGTGGGAGAAAGTATTGACCGCACCATTGCGTTTATGGCCTCCCGTTACGACCGGGGCGAGGCGGCCTACCTTAATTGCCCCATGTCCAAATCACAGTATTTGGCGTTCTGGGAAGCACTATGTAACGCCGAGCAGGCCGAGCTAAAGGACTTTGAACGAGACACCGCCAAATTCTTTGAGGCCTGTTTGCCCATCGAAGAAATGGCCCGGCGGGGTGAAGACACCATGCGCTACGGCCCCCTCAAGCCGGTGGGCCTGTTCGATGCCCGTTTAGGCGACTTTAAAGATCCGGCCAATCGCGACAAAAAGCCCTATGCGGTTGTCCAACTCCGCCAGGAAGACCGCAACGGCCAGCTCTGGAATATGGTGGGCTTTCAAACCAATCTGCGCTGGGGCGAGCAAAAGCGCATTTTTCAGATGATTCCGGGCCTGGAGAAGGCCGAATTTGTGCGCATGGGGGTAATGCACCGCAACACCTTCATCAACTCCCCAGAGTTGCTCCACCCGACGCTGCAATTTAAAACTCGCCCCACCTTGCTGGCGGCGGGGCAACTGGTGGGCACCGAGGGCTACACGGCAGCCGTGGCCGGGGGCTGGCTGGCTGGCACCAACGCCGCCCGCAGGGCTCTGGGGCAAGCGCCCCTCTCTCTACCAGTGGCAACCATGATGGGGTCGCTGTTCGATTTCATTAGTTCAGCAGAGCCCAAGCACTTTCAGCCCATGCCTCCCAACTTTGGCATTCTGCCTGCCTTGCCAGTTAAGATTCGCAACAAGCGCGAGCGCTATGGACAGTATCGCGATCGCAGCCTGAGCGACCTGCAAAACTGGTCTGTGGCCAATGGTCTGGCTCCCATCCGCTATCCCTCAGTCGTTAGCGCCTAGGCAACCCTGCTTGGCCTCATTTCGACCAAAACTAATGGCGATGGGGCTCTGGCTAGGCCGCAGAGCCCCATCAGAGGCTCACTAGCCTATCAGGATTATATAACCTTCTCTTAATTAAGGCAAGCTATAATGAAGGTTATGTCAAGGTTAAGGAGGGCTACCGATGACTCATCTTGATTCTCAATCCAGTCGCTATACTCTGGACAGCTTTCTGTGCCCCCGTAGCCGCTACTACGGCCCATTCTCACCGCAGGCCCTGGCCTTCAACGCAAATTTGCAGGAGTTTGCCCACCGGGTGAGCTACATTTCGGGCTTGCAAACCGGCGGCAAGCTCTCCTCTGAAGAAGCCTACGAAAAAATTCAAAGCCTCTACGAACAGCTCATCCAGAGCAAAGAGACGTTGAATCTTTAGACCCAAAATTTGCAGTCTAGTGGTCTGTTAAGCCTTAATTTGTAGGCTGGGTGAAGCCCTAGCGGAACTCAACAAAGTTTGCTGCTGTTGAGTTTTACTTCGTTTCACTCAACCTACGCGAGCTGAGCAGCAATAACATCGGTATCAACCATTCAATGATGGCCCAAAGTCTTCTGGGATATCTGCCAACGACCAGTTCAGTACTGCGCAGAGCTTCTTGAATTCCCGTGGGGTCATCTTTGGCTCATAAATTCCGGTTTCCCAATTGCTAATCGTTTGATCAGTCTTTCCTAGCGCCAGAGCAATATCCCGCTGAGTTAGCCCAAGCTCTTCCCTGCGCCGCTTTAAGGGAGACTCATTGGACTGTAGCAGATCATCCGTCATGAATTATAAGCAGGCTTATACATGCAAGCTTGACAGACTTATTACAAGCATGCTTGGATAGTAATTGCGAATTACAAGTTGACTTGGATAAGCAAGGTGTCGCAAGTTTCGACAATCCCTTAGCCAAGATGCTTCCGCTTGCTTCCGCTTGTCCTTGTTCAGTCTCTCATCTTGCGGAGGTCTTTGGTGCCCTTCGCGTAGTTTCTTACGGCAAAAAACGGTTTCTCCAAGAAGCCGGGTTTCTACACATCCCCCTTATCTCTCCCGTCATGTCAAACTTCATCCCCAATGCCGAAATTTACCGCCTACCGGACTCAGCCCAACAGCCCAGTGCTGAACCTGTTGAGGGGCGCGAACCCGTCCGCCTGATTTTGATTGGCTCTCTGGCTGGCATCAACCTGATCATTGCCATTCTGCACCGCCTGGGCTTTGCCGAGTCTCGTTCCTGGAGCAAGCCGCAGCGAGATCCGGTAAGTGGCCAACCCATGCGCATTCTCACCAAATGGCTTCGCCCCTGACCCGGCTACGCCTGTTTTTGTAACAACTGCGTAACAATAAATCAGGCGCAGTTATGGAAGGCAGGCAATGACGGTAGGACTTTGGGTTTTGGGCAACCAGCTTTGGGCTGACCAGGCGGCGTTGGCCAGTTGCGCTGAGCATCGCCAGGGAGTAAACGTTCTGCTGATTGAGTCCGCGCAGTTTGCCAGAGAGCGGCCCTACCACCAACAGAAGCTGGTGCTGGTGTGGTCGGCTATGCGGCACTTTGCCGAGGCGCTTAAGCAGGCCGGTTGGTCAGTCACTTACGCCATTGCCGAGGATACCGAAGCGGCTCTACAGGAGTGGATTCAGGCCAACGGCATCACAGAGTTACGTCTGATGGATCCTGTCGATCATCCCTTTTTAGCATGGCTACATGGGCTAGATTTGCCCTGTGAATTGACGGTTCTAGACAATAATCACTTTCTCTGGAGCGCGACGGACTTCAACGCCTGGGCCGGAAAGCGTAAGGGCCTGCTGATGGAAAGCTTTTACCG
>CAYUBC010000211.1:0-341 GCA_964442885.1 uncultured bacterium
AGCCGCGTGTCGAAGGCGGCCAGGCTTTCGTGGGTAGCGGTCATGTCGGCCTGGCGCTGGGTCAGGGCTCTGGCTTGCAGACGTTGGTCGTCTAGCCGCTGCTGCATTTTTGCCAGCGTCCAAGTGGGCTTGCGGGCCAAAAAGCGGCCCACCAGTTCCAGGCCCAGGGGCAGGTAGCCCAGCCAGTGGCAGAGGGCTTTGGCGGTGTCGAGTTCCTGGGCTATGCGGTCTGGGCCAATTAGCTTTGCCAGTAATTCCAGCGCGGCGGCCTCGCTCAGCACGTCAATTGAGTAAGTGTGAATGGAAGCACCCAGTTGCAGGCGGGTGGTCAGCAGCACCCG
>CAYUBC010000211.1:351-6725 GCA_964442885.1 uncultured bacterium
ACCCGAAAGCGCGGCTCCTGGGGCGGCAGGTAGGGTTCGATGACGGCATAGGCGGCATTTTCGTCCGGGCCAGCCACATCGTCGATGACGACCAGAAGGGGCGCACCGCCGTGCGGCCCTTCTGCCCCACGCGCCCCATTTCCCTCACGCGCCCCATCGGGGCTAGGCCAATTGTGCCAAATGTAAGCCACCTGGCCGGGTAGGTCTATGCCATCGGGCGGGGTCAGCCCCAGGTGAGTGAGGGCAAAGTTTACAATTTCGGTGCCAATGTTTTGCTCTTTGGCCTGCAACCAGCAAATGCCGCCGGGGTAGGTGCCCTGGTCGCGGTGGTACTGGGCATATTGCAGGGCCAGTTCGGTTTTGCCAATGCCCCCCATGCCGCGAATAGCGGTAATGGCCAGGCGATTGGCCTGGTGTAGCTGGGTGTGGAGGTTGGTGAGGTCCTCCTCGCGGCCCACAAAGGCAACGGTGCCACTACGGGGGAGGTTGTTGACTGCGATGGGGTAGGGTACTTTTGCCGGGGCTACCCGCTCCGCCGCTGGAATGGCTTGGGGAAAGCTGGGGCGGGTGGTGGGCTTAGCCTGGTCTGCCAAGGCCCCTAGCAGTAGCGGCTCGGCTTCAGTTTCGGATTTGCCCACCAAATCCACATAGACCAGGGGGGCCAGCATCCCGGTGGGCTGACAAGGGGCGACACGGATGGGGAGCAGTTTGCGCTCGGTGCCGGTGGGGTCCTGGGCAAAGGCCGCAGCCCATTCGGGCTGGGTGTAGAGGGCTTTGAGGTAGTTTTCGGAGAGCACCATTACCGTGCGCTGGGCCTCGGTGGCGGCCCGCTGCATATCCAAAACAAAGTTGCCCCCAGGGCGAAAGTCCCACGCCTGGATGATCACGGTGTAGGTGTTTTCTTCCAGTACTCAGGCCACCCACTCGGCCCAGGCTTTGTCGGCGCTGTTGTAGCTGATGAAGAAATCTTTCACAGCGGGGGCAGGGTGAGGGGGGTGCAGGCTGGAGTCATGGGGGCTAACCGCTGATTTTCCTTGAGTCTACCTGGGGATTCAAGCCTGCGCGGGCGAATTCCGGAAAGTCTTTAAAGTTAGGGTCTACCTCAAAACCTCAAGTTACATATTGGGGATTGGGCACCAGCGGAGCGCCCTAGCCGCTAAGATTCGCCAAGGTCTACATGCCCCAGAGAAAAACTGAGGATAATAAAATGGCCCAGCCCTGCTCCGTTGAAGGCCAAGACGTGCATCCCATACACCGACTTAAAGGAGCCCCTATGGTTCAAACCCAAGCCCGCCTCTACACCCCCGCAGAATACCTGGAACTAGAAGCCAACGCCGATTACAAGAGCGAATACCGCGATGGAGAGATTGTGCCGATGACGGAGGGAACCACCAACCACAACGAGCTAGCCCTCAACCTAGCCGCGACCTTAAAACTCTCTCTTCGGGGCCAGGGCTACAAAGTCTATATCGGAGACGTGCGCCTGTGGATACCCGCTTATCGTCAATACACCTATCCCGATGTCATGGTTATTCGGGGGCAGCCTGTCTATGCTGACAACAGCAAAACCACCGTCATGAACCCTACCCTGATTGTGGAAGTGCTCTCCAAATCAACTCAAAACTACGACCAGGGCGACAAGTTCATGTACTACCGCTCTATTCCCGAAATGCAGGAGTATATTCTGCTCGATCAAAAACAGCATCACGTTATCCAGCACACCAAAACCGAAACCGGACAATGGCTATTGACCGAGTACCGAGGCGAAGAGGCAACCCTGTCTCTTAAGGTGATCGAGTTTGAACTCGGCCTTGGTGACATCTACGCAGGTGTGGACTTTGAACACCCAGAAGAATAATCAGCAAGTTTTGCTGATAGCGCAAGTTGCGATATCCAGCAGGGCCTCTACCTGAGGGCGAGTAACACCAGGAAACCATTCCAGAAATTGGTCGATATGGCCCCTCTACCCTGGTGGCTTGCCCAAACACTAATCCCCAAGGGTTGCAGGTGGGCGGTGACCACCCTACGGGCGCTGTTTTTGTGAGCTTACCTAGACAATTAGGCCCAATGAGGCGAATTCCGGAAAGTCTTTAAGGTTAGGGACAATGCGCTTACCAGGCGCGGGGCTGAAATTGGGCATCATTGAGAATCACCACCGTTTCGCCCGACTGGGCCAGCACAAACAGCCCCTGGCGGTAGGCGTAGCGGTCGGCCCCGGCATCCATGCCGATGCCAGCTACCGCCCCAAAAAGCCGCCGTTGACTATACTCTGGGAAAAAGTCGCGAAACTGGCCCAGTTTCTCCACAAATTCCTTCACATCGTCCACGCTGAGGGTGCTTTTGACTTCTACCACCAGCACATGCTCCTGGTTCAGCACCAGCACGTCGATTTCCATTGAGTCGCCGTTGTGGCGTTTCCGCACCCGCTGGCTGACCTGGTGAACCGGAATGCCCCGAGCCAGGAAAATGGTTTCGCAGGCAGGGGCCACCAGGTTTTCTACAAACCTGCCCCATTTGCCGCCCAGTTTGCCTAATTCCTGGCTGAGTTGGCGATGAGTCTGGCGATTTTCCTCCACTGTGGCTTGAATCTTGCGATCCGTTTCCTGGGATTGCTCCTTCAGGAAGCGCTCGGTTTCTTGCAAGCGGCGGTCACTTTCCTGAAATTTACGCTCGGTTTCCTGCTGGGCTGTTGCCAGTTCGCCAAATTTACGCTCGGTTTCCTGCTGGGCTGTTGCCAGTTCGCCAAATTTGCGCTCGGTTTCCTGAAATTTACGCTCGGTTTCCTGCTGGGCTTCTGCCAGTTCGCCAAATTTACGCTCGGTTTCCTGCTGGGCTTCTGCCAGTTCGCCCAGTAAACGCCACACATCTTCTGCCGTAGTAGCCATCGCCAAGTCGAGGATGAATTAACTTCATTTTAAGCTTACCCACCTGGCGGCAGGGCTCTGTTACTGGCCCTTGGCCTTGGTAAGGGCCGGGTAAAGCCGAGAGTTTGAGTAACCTGGCCGCACTGTGATTTACAACACTTGCCAGAAGGCCCCGGATCACCCACCTTTAGTAAGGTTTATCATGTTGCCTCCGGTGGTTCATCACAGCTTTATGGCGGGGCAACCCCGATAGTTAAGGTAGCCCTGGTTATCCCTGGTAAGCGCCATGATCACCACTCCCACCCCATCCCTGAAAGTCATCGTTGACCAAATTTTTGCTGACCGCCGCATCACTCGCCAGGTGCAGCGCGATTTGATGAACGCTTTGCTGAGCCAAGCCCAGCTCAGTTACCCCGACCAAGCCCTGGCCCAACGAGTGTTTGACGCCATTAAACAGGGGCGGCTGCGGGTAGTGGAGTAGCCCCCCTGGCTAAACTCTGTGGCTAAGTCAGCAGCTTGTCGATAAATTGCGACTCGGCAAGCGTGTCACGGGCGGGACGATGGGGCCAGCGAGTTTGCCCATGTACGGCCTCATAGAGGTAGGCCCTGGCTTCAGCCGGGAGAATTGAGCCGGTGAATTCTGTGCCTTCTACCCTGGCCGCCCGCAGGGAGGCTTCGCCCAGGTGGGCGCGGGTGAGGTCAGCCCTTGATAAATCTACATTGTCCAAGTTGCTGTTCCAGAGCACGGCACCGGCTAGGTTAGCGCTGGTTAGGTTAGCGCCGACCAGGGAGGCACCCCGCAGGGTGGCATGGCTAAGGTTAGCCCCGCTGAGATTGGTGTAATTAAGCATGGCCCCGTTCAGCTTGGCCTCGGCCAGGTTGATGCCAGACAAATCCAGCCCACTCAGGTCAACGCCATTGAGCCAGGCTCCTTCCAGGTTGACGGCATCCAGACAGGTGCAGTCTAACTCTGCGCCACTGAGGCGGGCGCTGGTGAGATGGGCCCAGGCCAGGTTTGCCCGGCAGAGATTGGCACCGCGCAGGTTAGCACCACTCAGGTTAGCGCCGCAGAGGTTGGCTCCTGCGAGGTTAGCCTGCCGCAAATTAGCGTGGCAGAGGTCTCCACCGCTGAGCTGGGCGTGCTTCAAATTGGCTCTTACCAAAAATGCCCCTCGCAAATTGGCCTTGGTCAGATCCGCCTTGGCCAGGCTGGTTTCACTCATTTTGGCGAAACTGAAGTTAGCCCCGGTGAGGTTGGCGTAATCAAAGCTAGCCTGAGTCAAAAACGAGCGGCTCAGGTTAGCTCCCGTAAGGTTAGAGCGACCCAGGTTGACATCAACGAGAATGTGCCGGGTTAAATCTACCCTGGGTAGTTGAATGCCGACAAATTCTCGATAGCCAGCTTCGTAGAGCTCAAGAAAGTACTGGGTATGCATAGTACTGCGATAGTGAGTTGGCGATTGGCCAAACTCACGGAGTGCAACTATAGGCACGGTAGGTTCCCAAATCAGGGCAGGGGCTCAGCCGTTTGACTAAATTCAAATTAAATAGACCAGCCCAGGCTTAAAGGAAAACAATTTATTAAAAATTTAATTTGAGATTAATTGAACTTAAAGTGAGTGCCAAAGAAAAACTGGCCTACTGTTGTATAGAACTAAGGGGACGAAGAATTCAGGGAAAAGCAACAACTCAAAGTAATATTAAATATTTTTTAATAATTGACTTCGTCAAAGGCTGAAACGCCTGAATACACAGTAGTTCCTTTTACTGCCTCTGTCAGCCTATATTGAGTTTGTTTGATAAATTAACGTGAAACTTAGCAGTGGCAATGCAATGGCTAGATTATTTTTTGGAGCGCTATGGCTGGGCTTCATTGTGTATGCATTTATACTAGCGCCCCCTGATCAGCCCGGTACCTTTGAGCTGATCAAACGCCTGTCAACCGGCGATTGGGATGGCATTAACCCGGCCATTATCGCGTTATTTAATGTCATGGGCATCTGGCCAATGGTATATGCCGGTGTAGCCTTAGTCGATGGCCACGGGCAACCGTTGCGGGCCTGGCCCTTTGTGGTGGCGTCCTTTGCGGTGGGGGCCTTTGCGCTATTGCCCTACCTGGCTCTGCGGCAACCTCAGCCTGAATTTTCTGGCCCCAAAACTCCCCTGTTGCGGCTGGTGGAGGCCCGATGGCTGGGGGCGTTGCTGGGGGCCGGGGCGATCGCCCTGCTCAGCTTTGGCCTGCTCCAGGGAGACTGGCCCGCCTTCTGGCAGGCCTGGCAAACCAGCCGCTTTATCCACGTAATGACCCTGGATTTTTGCGCCCTATGGCTGCTTTTCCCGGTACTGCTGAGGGATGACATGGCCCGTCGCGGGCTGAGCCAGGGCTGGATTGTGGCGGCAGTGCTGGCCCTGCCCCTGGTTGGGGCTTGCCTATACCTGGCGTTGAGATCACCGTTGAGTCAGAACGTGGACAGTGAAGTTGTTCGGGCGGTTGAGTCGGGAATAGGGAGTAGGGAATAGGGAGTAGGGAGTCGGGTAACGTCCTGTAAAGATTAGCTGTATATCGGGTGATTGGGAATTTCAGGGTTTTACTCGGTGCCTGCGCCCTTTTCGGCTGGCAGGGGTGGCGGATGATCAAACCGGGGCGGATGATCAAACCGCTGCTGCTGGAGAAAGTAGCGTTCCAGGCGGTCTAGACGTTCCAGGATTTCCTCAAAGTGGCGCTCCTGGCTGACCTGGGTGTCTTCTTCCACAAAGAAGGCGGCGATGCTGGCGGTAAGCAGGCCAAACAGGGTAATTCCGGTCAGCATCAAAAACACGGCTACACCGCGCCCGAAGGGAGTAATCGGGTACATATCCCCATAGCCCACGGTGGTAATGGTTGTAACCGCCCACCACAGCGCATCGATAAAGCTTTGAATGGGGCCATCGACCCGGCGCTCTACGGCATAGACCAGGGTAGCTGACAGGACAATGGTGATCAGGCTGGTGATCCCAATGAAACTTAATGTTTGTTGTTGCAAAACCCGGCGGGTCTGCTTCCAGGCCCGTGCCATCACCACAAATAAACGCAGAAGACGTAGGGGGCGCAAGAACGGAAAAGCCACCGTTAACACATCGGGCCAGTGAGTCGTCAGGTAACGGCGTCGATCTGGGGCTAGATAGGTTTTAATCACCAGTTCCACCGAAAAGAGGCCCCAAATCAACCATAGAAGGCTTTCGAGGCTGCGTTGAACCCGCTCTGACAGGTCTGCTACATCCGGCAAAAGCACGATGATTAGAAACACAAACGCCAGCAGCAACAGCGGTGCTTCGGTAAATCGTTCGACCCTGGCGAACAGGACAGCGCGGCGATTTCTATCCATCTTGATTTCCACATCTGAGGATTTTATCTGCCGAGGTTATTGTAAAACCATTGCTCATTGTCTTGGGAGCTAGGGCGTGTCATCAATTACGACCAGAAGCCTTTTGTTATCAGCGCTGCCACGCCCGCCCCAATAACCAGGCTAG
>CAYUBC010000212.1:0-6717 GCA_964442885.1 uncultured bacterium
TGTACTTTGACTACAACGCCCACACAGGTCGGCGGCGAGACTACGAATTTGTCACTACCTTCATGCCGCTCTGGGCTGGCATTGCCTCTCCCTACCAGGCCAAGCGCGTGGTGGATAACCTGTGGAAGTTTGAAGTTCCTGGTGGACTGCTGACCAGCACCCACGTTTCTGGCAACCAGTGGGACGCGCCCTTTGGTTGGGCACCGCTCCAGTGGTTTGCCGTTAATGGCTTAGAGCAAGCAGGCTACAGCACCGAAGCCCGCCGCATTGCCGCCAAATTTGTAGGCATGGTGGTGCAGGAGTTCGAGAAAACCGGCACTATTTTGGAAAAGTACGACGTTGAGCGCTGCTCGGCAAATGTTTCTGAGGAGATCCAGTTTGGCTATAGCTCCAACGAGATTGGCTTTGGCTGGACTAATGGCGTTGTGTCGGAGTTTCTCCACCTGCTAGAGAATCGACCTCAGGAATGGATTGAGCAAGCCGCCTAGGTAACATCATCAGGGTTCATGACCGGCGACCTGGGTAAATGTACTTTACATCATCCAATCAGGGTTCGATTACATGATGTAAAGTATCCAGGAAGCTACGGAGAATACGGGCACCTTACGGGAGCAATCCTCAGCTTTGAGAGCGAAGCCCATGACTAATCCCGAATCTGCCCCCCTGGTTATCCTGGATGGAGAAGCCCTCTCCATTGGGCAAGCCTTCGCCTACTTGCGATTGTTTGGTCAGCTTCAGCCCTTCATTCGCGACCTGCTGAACTATCATGTTCTGCAAAAAGAAATGCAGGCTAACCCAGCTCTGGTGGTCACTACCGATGAGCTGGGTCAAACCCTGCTGGACTTTCGCATTACCCAAAACCTTACCGACCCCAGCCAATTTGGCGAATGGCTCAACCGCCAGGGGTTAGACTACGCCACCTTTGAGAGCCAGGTGATTGTGGGCCTCAAGCTAGAAAAGCTGAAGCAACACATCCTGGAAGCCCAGTTCCCGGACTACTTTGCTGAGCATGGGCAGGACTTTGACCAGGTCGAGATTTCCTACATCGTGGCGGCCCGCGAAGATCTGGCCCACGACATCAAAGGCCGACTGGACAGCGGCACCAGCTTTGAGCAAATTGGCTATGACTACCCCCTCGACGCTGACCAAACCGTAGTGGTCAAGCGCGATCTGCTGCGCCGCCACAAGCTGCGGGAGGAGATCAAGGCGGCCATAGCGGAGGGCGTTCAGCCCGGCACCCTGGTTGGCCCTGTGGTCATGGGCCAGCGGTGGTGCATTTTCCGCCTTAATCAAATCATTCCTGCCGTTCAGGATGATGAGGCCATCAAGCAAGAGCTTAAAGCCATTTTCTTTAATCACTGGATGGCCGAAAAAATTGCCCAGGTGCAGGTTGGCGTTAACTCTAACGGTCAGGCTATGCATAGTGACAGCACTCCACTGCAACCCGAAACTGAACCGATGGAAGCCCTTTCTGCATAGAGTAAGGTTGGCAACAGAAACCGAATTTCTTGGCTACTACCTCAAAGAAATTCGGTTTCAGGCGATTTCTAGATAAAACCATCCCCCTGTAGGATGGGCAAAGCCTGCGTGCCGATCGGAAGATCGCCTGATGGGCACGGGCAAGGCCCTTTGCCCATCCTACGCAGAGGGACAATGTTGCCAAGAAATCTTCTTACGTCACCCTTTTTTTGGCTATTACCTAACTCAGACTTGCCCCAAAACTGAGTTATTGACTGAGCTATTTGTCGTTTTTATAACCCATTCCCCAGGCAGCCCCCGCCTCAGCCCATTCTATCTGCCTGCTTTTAACCCATTATTGGTCTCGCATCATGTTTGATACCACTGACACCTCCCTCTTCACAGGGTTGGTTTTTGTCGATTCATCTGTTAGTGACTACACAGGATTAATCGAGAGTATTGGGGCTAAGCTACCGACCCAGCAGAGTCGTATCTACACCCTTGATGCTTTGGCCGATGGGGTTCAACAAATTAGTCAGACTCTGGCGTTGTATGGCGAAGGCACGGTATCGTCTATCCACGTATTTTCCCATGGGGATGTGGGGCAGTTGCAGTTGGGTCAAACGGTCTTAGGCCGTCAGAACTTAGCGGGGTATCAGGATGATTTGTTGGGTTGGCAACGGGCCTTAACCACCGATGCCGACTTACTATTTTACGGGTGCAATGTTGCTCAAGGGGAAACAGGACGGGCTTTTGTTGACCAACTCAGCGGCCTCACTACTGCCGATGTAGCGGCTTCTAATGATGTCACAGGAAACACAGCCTTTGGCGGCGATGACTGGCTCTTGGAATACCACACTGGAGTTATTGAAGCCCAAAGTTTCACAGGCGACATTAACCTAAAAACAACCCTAGGGAAACTTAGCTTTACCAGTAATAAACTTCTGCTCGAAGATACTCTGCTACCAACGGATAACAGCTTTTCCATTGAAGCGACGGCGAGCCAGTTAATCATCAGCGATACTAACTCGTTAACCGTTGGTAGTGGTATTACTGATTTAGACAGCTCCAGTAACTCCATTACCCTTGCCTGGTCTGCCCTGGCCGGGATGCAGACGTTTGAAATTAACGGTGGTTTAGGGGAAGATAGCGTCACCTTTCAATCTAATCTCTTCCTGAATGGAGCCAGTCTAAACGTCATTACAGAAACTATTACAGTTCAGGCCAATGTCACTATTTCTACGCGGCAGGTAGCGGCTGGAGCCAATCATCTTATAGCTAGTTCAACGGGCAATTCTGGGGCTATCAAGCTGGGGAGTGATAGCTTTGGGCAGGTCGTAAAAAACATTACTGTTGGGGCTGGGGCCAATTTATTAACCCATACAGAACCAGGCTCTAGCTACCAGGCGGCTGATATAGAACTCACCGCAAACTATATTGCTGCCGCTGATGCAGAAAACCTGTCTCCAATTAACTGGGTCACCAAAACAACTACTATTGATATTGGCAGTAATGCCACTTTAATGGCTGCAAATATCAGCATTAAGGCCCAAGCTGAAGATAAAACAATTGGCGATCTATTAGGTGCTAATTCGTTTGTTGATAATTTTATCATTGGGCCGCTGCAAGAGCGATTGGCTGAGGCCCTAGCGCTGCCCGTAAAGCTATTAGTTAGAGATTCTGAGGCGTTTGTTACCGTTAACACCGGGGCAAAACTCATTAGTAGCGCTGATGTGAGTGTAGAAGCCGTGGCGGCTACCCAAAGCAAAGGCGTGGCCAAGAATACCTATGTCAGCGTTGGTTATGCCCATGCTGAGGCTACAGCCAAGGTGAATATACTCGGCGGTGTCGTAATTGAAGCTGGTGGCCACGTCACCCTTGGGTCAGAGGGTATGGCTGAGGCCTCCATTAACACCGAAACGGAAGGGACTAAAAACAGTTCTTTTGGTCTATCCTTAGCGGTTGATCACACCAGCATTACTGCACACACTACTGTTGCCCAGAGCGCAAGTATTCTGGCAGACAAGAGCGTTAACATCATCGCCTATGGCAACAACTCTGCCGAAGCCGAGGCCGATTCTAAAACTGGTAATTCTGGCAAAGCCAGCTTTGCTTTTGGGATTACCATAACCGATTCTGATATCAAAGCGGACGTAGACGGTGCTATTACAGCTTTCGCCAATCCAGCAGAAGGTGAGGCAGAAGAAGAAGAGGATGAAGATAAGCCTGAACCAGCAACGGGAATTGGCATTATTGCCAAGCTAAAAACTGTGGATAGTGCCGTAGCCTCCTCGGAAAGAAGTGATGGTGAAGAACCTAGCGGCCCCGATGCCAGCTTTGATGTATTTGAAAAAATTGGCACTATTTTCGGCGGCTTAGTTAACGGAGAACAGAACGCGAATGCTGCCGAAAATTCCACCGCTGGCGGCAATACTGCCGGTACTGGAGGGCAGGGTTTGGCTGTCGCTGGTGCTTTAGGCTTTGCCTACACGAGCCATCAGGTACTCGCAAATGTTGGCAGTAATGCGGTGCTTAAGTCTGGCGAAGACCTGACGATTAGCGCCACTCTAGAACATGAAGTTAAGCTCAATGCCGATAGCGACATTGCTGGTGCGGCGTCCTCCTCTGGCAGTGCGGCGGTGGTTGTGGGGATCTACAACGATGACGCTAAGGCCATTGTCAACAGCAATGCCAAGCTTGATGCCGATAAAGCTACCCAGGTAACCGCTACCGTAGAATATCCGTTTTTAACCAAGCCTGAAGAGTATATCCCCACCAGTTTAGATGACCTGGTTAAGCTTTTAGAGGAAGATGGGTTTGGAGCGGTCAATGATTATTTAGACGGCACTTTAGGGCTAAAGTCAAAACTCCTGAATACCTGGGCAAGAAGTACCGCATCCGGTGAAAATGTTGGAGTTTCAGGCTCCGTTAATATCCTAATTTTCAATAATGATGCCAACGCCATTGTGGCCCCCAACGTGGCGATCAACCAGGATGTAGCCTGGCGCACTCGCGAGGCAGATCTTCAGGATCAGAGTGTGAGTGTAGAAGCCACTACCCACATGCAGGTGCTAAACCTGACCGGGGTATTTCAGTTTTTGCTGCCCTCGCTGGAAATCGATTTAGGCAAGGCAGAGTTCAGCAAGCAAGACATCAAGCTACTGGGGGCCGATGGTAAATCGGGCATTGGCGGCGCGTTTTTCTTGATGTTTTTAAACAATGAAACTCAGGCGTTAGTCGATGCGGGCACGGCGATTTTTACGGGCGATCGCGGCGCTTTCAGCCTCAAAGCCGAAGAAGCGATTATGAACTTCAACTTTACCCAGTCGGGGGGTAAAGGCAATGGCAGCTACGGCATTGCAGGCAGCTTTGCCTACGTCAGCCAGGACAGCACCACCGTGGCCCGTCTAGCTGAGGGCGTGAGTATCACCGGCCCCAGTGTAGACATTTCTGCGGCCAGCCTGGATACCCACATCAACTGGGTGGGTGGCGTAGCCGTGGGCAAGAGCCTGGGCTTTGGGGTGACGGTCTCCATCAACGATATTGACCGCAAAACCTACGCCATCATCGGCAGCGCCAATCCCTTTGCGGTGGGCTTTAATCCGGCTAGCGTGGCGGCTTACCCAGCTCCATCGGCGCTAACCTCCATTGCCGTGACGGACTTCATCAAGGTCAATGCCAGGTCGGATGGCTGGCTGGGCGCGTTTTCCGTAGCGGCAGCGGTGGCCGATGGCAATCCCAAACCGCCCACCACAACGCAAACCGGCAGCACGGGCAGCGCAGGCGCGTCTACCGGGCAGACTAATCAGCCTACCTCAGCCATTGGCCTATCGGGCAATGTGTCCTTTAACCGAGTGACTGACCACGTTCAAGCCTTTGTCTACGATGCGGGTGCAATGCAGGCCAACTCGGTGGAGGTGACCGCCTTCAACGATACCGGCCTTTACGCCATTGGTGGGGCAGTGGCCTTTGCCAAGGCGGCACCGGGTAAAACTTCGGTGGGACTGGCCGGAGCAGCGGGCTGGAATGAGGTCGGCGGCAGCACCAAAGCCTACCTCTACGGTCAGGGCAGCAGCCAAAAACTCACCCTCACCGCCGACCGGCTGCGGGTTGATGCCAAGAGTGACGGCAACATCTTCGCCATTACCGCTGGAGGCTCTGGGGCAATGGGCGGCCAGACTAACGTGTCCCTGGCCGGTTCCTTCTCTTACAACGAAATGAGTCGGGCCACGGCTAGCTTTGTGGAGGGTGTGAACGCCACTCTGAACGGCGGCGGTGGGGCGCAACCGGCACTGCTCAGCAATGCTAGCCAGGTGCAGACGGATGCGTCCAGCCTGGATACGATTTTGTTTAACAATAGCCTGGACTGGGCCACTGGTACGGCAGTCAAATACGACAACGGCGGCGGCACCAGCATTGCGGGCTTGAACACTAGCGCTACCTACTACGTGGTGGTTGACTCCAATAACCCCAACCGGCTGCGGCTGGCGACTGACAGCGCCGGTAACAATATCCTCAACATCAACCCCAGTGGCGCGACGGGCACGGGCCACCGCCTCTACCGGGCGGAGACTCCCACCAGCACCACCGCCATTGACCTGGGTAGTGAGCACGGCTGGTCTACCGGCGATGCCGTGGTCTACAGCAGCGGAGAAGGGACGGCTATTGGCGGCCTGGAGGACGGCGAAACCTACTACGTCGTTAAGATTTCGGATACGCAACTGCGGTTGTCCGCCAGCTCTGGCGGTAGCGCCATTGTGATGAATTTCACCAGGGCAACGGGGGGCCAGCACTCTCTGCACCGCAAGGCCAGCGATGGCAACTCCTACGCCCTGTTTGAATTTACCCCAGCCGAGGAGCGCGCCTTTGCCCTGTACCAGGTGGAAGCCAGGGACAAAATTACCCTCAGCCAAGCTCACGGTTTTGCGGCTGGTCAGGCGCTCACCTACGACAACGGCGGTGGCGATAGCCTGGGCGGGCTAGCCCAGGGCGGCACCTACTACACCATCCTTTCAGGCCAGGCGAATGGTTTCCGGCTGGCTAAAACCAAGGAAGACGCTGAGGCCGGGATAGCCATCGCCCTGGATCCGGCAGTGATGGCGGGGGCGAATCATCAGTTTCTGCCCCAGGTTCACGTTGTTAAGGCTGAGGATAGTTCCAAAATTTTCTCGATAGCGGGCACGGCCAGCGTCAGCTTGGGGTCAACCCAAAGTGGCGGCGGGTTTGGCTTTGGCTTCGCCTGGAACGACATTCAAAACA
>CAYUBC010000213.1:0-6714 GCA_964442885.1 uncultured bacterium
TCACGTTCGCCCAGCGAGAGAGAGCTACCCAGCAGGCGGATGCTGCCCGACGTTGTGGTGGTAAAAAGCGTGGCATCCAGGCCTGTGAGCCTTGCAGTGCCGTCGGCCAGTGCGTCGCTGATCGGAATGCCTACGGCAATCCAGCCGACTATCTCCGGATTTCGGACGGACGCTGCGGTAATTTCAAAAGTGGTTTCATCAGTGGTCAACAGGCCCCTTGTCTGTCGAGTCATTTCCTGCATTTGCGCCGGCATGGTGCCCTGGAGCCCGCTTGCCGATGCGGCCCTACCAGAGGCCATAGACGGGCTATACCTGGGTGGTGGCTTTCCCGAAATGTTTGGGGCTGAGCTAGCCGCTAATCAGGCTTTGCGGCGGCAACTCAACCATCGCTTACAAGCGGGACTGCCCACCTACGCGGAATGCGGCGGTCTGATGTATCTGGCTGAGGCGCTGGTGGATCTGGCAGGCAAAACCTGGCCCATGGTGGGGCTACTACCTACGCAAGTGCAGATGGAACCTCGGCTAACCCTGGGCTATCGGCAGGCAACCTCCCAGGTTGATACGCCCTTTCTCCGGGCCGGACAAACCGTTTGGGGGCACGAATTTCACCGTTCCCAGGTCACCACTCCACCTAGCCAGCCGGTTTATGCGCTCAAACGTTACCAGGCTCTTGCCCCCCACGCTTGGGAAGGATGGCACATTCAGCGGCTGCAGGCTTCCTACGTGCACCTGCATTGGGGCGGTTTTCCAGAGGTAGCTCGGAATTTTGTGGCGGCTTGTGTGCAGTATCGTCAGCCTCGCGGGTGTCATACCCGTTGTTAGCGCAGGCAAGCCACCGAAAATCGCCGCTAAAGCCCAGGGCGCGGGTGATATGATACTTATATAAATTTGTGTTTAGGGTAAGGAGTCTGACTGTGGTTGAGCCTTTACTGAGTGGCATTGTGCTTGGATTAATCCCCGTTACGCTGGCGGGCCTGTTTGTGGCAGCCTACTTGCAATATCGCCGGGGCAACCAGTTTGACCTGTAAACGGGAATTAGCTCACCGGAATTGTTCAGTAATACTTCCTTGAGCCAGATACGCTACCCCTACAGCCGCTTCTGTTGAGGCGGCTATTTTAATGGGCACTTGCAGCAGGTTGGCGCGCATAGCTTGCCAGGTCAGGTTTTGGGCACCCCCTCCAGCGGTGTAGAGTTGTTGCAGGGGGGATGCACCAAGCTGTTCGAGCAGCGTGTAGCCCTGCTTTTCGATGCGGGCCATGCCGAGCAGCAACCCATGCAGAAAAGTGGCATCGTCTGCCGGGCGCGGCGTCAAGCGGGGCGGCCAGTGGGGGTCGTTGATGGGGAAGCGTTCTCCAGGCTTCAGTAGAGGGTAGTAGTCCAGGTCAAGGGGGACGCTGGGGTCAATTTGGGCGCTGAGAGTGGCCAGGGTGGAGCTATCAAAAAAATGTTGCAGCACTGCCCCGCCGGTGTTAGACGCGCCCCCCGCCAGCCAGTACTGGCCCAGGCGATGGCTGTAGATGCCGTACTGGCCTGCCTCTACCCGCTGGCGGCTGAGCAGCTTAATCACTAAGGTTGAGCCCAGGGAGGTGACGCCATCACCAGGCTTCTGAGCGCCACTGGCCAGGAAGGCCGCAATGCTGTCTGTGGTACCAGCCACCACCTGACACTGGGGCGATAGGCCAAATTGAGCCGCCATAGCCGGGGTCATGGGGGCGATCGCCTGTCCCGGTGCCAGCACCCTAGGCAGCAGGTGCGCCCAGGGCTGACTCCATAACCAGTCTGGATAGACCAACTCACCCACGTCATAGCCCAGCTTAAGGCTGTTGTGGTAGTCGCTATAGCCCCATTGGCCATGCAGTTGGGCACTCAACCAATCGGCCTGGTGGAGGAGGTAAGCGGCCTGGTTCCAGGTGTCGGAAGGCAAGTTTTGCTGCCACCAGAGCAACTTACTCAGGCTGGAGGTGGCACTAACGGCAAGGCTCTCCGATGGGGCAATAGCGCGGACTTGCTCAACAATCTCCGGCCCACAGGCGTCGTTGTAGAGCAGCGGGGAGGTGAGGGGGTGGCCGTGGCGATCGCACAGCAGCACCGTGCCTGAGGTACCGTCCACCGCGATGCTTTCCAGACCAGGCCGGAGGGCCGCCGGCAGTTGTCCGAGGATGTCCTCCAGAACCCTTCGCCAGCTTGCGGCACGGTTAGGCGACTGGGGATACTCGGCTCGGCAACTCCACCGCAGCTGGCGCTGGTTATCTACCACAGCGGCCCGCACGCCAGACGTGCCAAAGTCAATTCCTAACGCCAGGAGGGTATCGGCCATACCTCTCTTCCTTTCTTCCTTGCTGAAGTAGCGTTCATCTAAATACCTTAAACAGCCCTGATCCTCAGAGCGATTTCGCTGCCCAGAAACCCTCGCTGGTGCCCACGGGATTATACCGTTGATGGTCAGATTTATTCCTTTAGGCCTAATGTTTAACGCCCTGCCCTAGGACAGCAGCCTTTCCCAAAAACACCCCAGGCCAGCAACCTGGGTTACTGACCTGGGGGAGAAATTATAACAACTTGCGAACTAACGACTACAGCTTTTGGACTCACGGTGGATGCCCGGTCTACAAGCTTAGTACAGGAGCCACAAACTGCATTTTACGGGCTAAAATCTACTGCGTACCTACCTGGTATGCTTCCAAAATAGCCCTTGAGATTAAAGGTCATTTCAACCTCATAACCTCACGAGAACTGGACACACCTTGATCTTACAAAATTAGAGCCGAGACACTATCGGTGGCTCATAAAAATTAACCACCGCTACGGAGCAGGATTCCGATGGTGTCCGGAGGCTAATGTGAGCATTGTCGCCCTATGAGTGCCATGCCATTAGTCTGCGCAAAGAGCACCGGTAAAGTAGGTTTAGAAAACCTAGATTGGATTGACAGAGCTTTGATGGATAGCGCCTTGCTTGATAATAACCTTCAAAAATCAAGAACTTTTGTGTCGTCAGATTGCTGACAGGGTAAATCTACTGAATTAGTAGTACAATCTAGGGTCATAAGGACTGAACATAGCTAATTGCGGTAGCGCTGCTGAACTAGTACACTACGGCGGAAATAAGCCTGCTATTTAGGACGCTTGAAACCCTTACGACATAAGGATTTTGCATTTTGAACTCCGCGTAGCGGTACTAGGGTTTAGGGTTGCTAGTAAAATGGGGATACGCATTTTTCTCTACACAATGCGGATTCCTGAAGATAGGCAATAAGAAGGTTCTATAGCGATCAGACGTGATTACTGAATGGAAAGAGGCATGAAAATCCTATCCAACAAAGATATCCATTTCACGAATCAAAGGGGATTGCTATAGCGGTTCCTGGACGTGTGAGGGACACCTCAACTTAGGAAGCCATTGAAATTAATAGGCTTGAGCAATTGACCTGTCCCTTATCCGAGTGAGAACCGCTATACATGCTGATTTCAATTTAGGATCTTCAATTTGGGATCTGTAGTTTTCCGAAAAGTAGAACTTTGTATCTGGGTTTCTAGCGGACTTCATGTTAATCACTAACCATCATCAGGAGGGTATCAATGTCATATCGCTGGATAGATATGAATATTTCGATCTTTGATGCCCATACGATTCTAGGTTTAACTAATAGCAATGCTAATCTTTCACTATTTAAATCTCCTTTCACGGTACTTGAACACCGAGAAAAATTTAACCAACTCTTTGCAGATTACTACAGTGCTAAACAACAAAAGGATAGAGTTAGCTTGAAAGCCTTTAGGTATGCTTCTCAGCATTTAGAGTTCTTCCCCTTATTTTCTCAAAATAATAGATTCTGGAAAGATTATATATGTATTTTGGGTGACGATTACTGGAAAGCACAAATGCCCTTAGTGTGTACTGATATTCGTGCTAGCTTAGACTCTAATCTGGGTCGTCCTGAAAGCATTTTTGTTAAAAAGCCAAGTCTTTATCTGTCTAAACTGGGGTGGTCGAGTTGTATCAATGTTTTAGTTCGAGGGGGATGTGGTCAAAATGAATTTATTCAACTCTTGCATAAATTATTAGCTAGATCCAACAACCCTCAGGAGAAACCCTTCCGGTTGAATGGAGAGCAAGTTGATTTAGTGACCCTATTTCAATATATCCAAAAGCTAGTACTTGAAGAAGTCTTTAATTTTTCTGAGGAGAACTTTAGAAAATCAGGGCATTTGCTGTCTATGCCGCTTAACCGATACATCCTTGTTTCAGCAATTAGGCATCGTGGAAATATTACTCCATGGGAGTCGATGTCTACTGCGCAAAAGGCTTTAATGCTGAGCATTCTCCTCCATAAGGATATTCATGAATCTAGGGTAGGGGCCTTATTAGTTGATCCAAAGCAGAAGATCTTGAATACGACAATTACAACCTCCGGTGAAAACTTTGCTCTTTCCAGATTGTATAAAGCCTATGGCAACACCTTTATATTTCTTCAGAAACAAACGCTAGTTACTGATAGCCAGCATAGACATAAAGCCAAGCATTATGATGATCATGATGATACAGAGGGAGTGAGTATCGATCGAAAAATGAATGCCCCGGCTTGTGTACACAACAATATCCAGGCTATGTTGAGAATGTTTTTTTTGCTCAAAGATTGGCAAAAATATTTTACTACTCATCAACCTAGCTCAGAGGATGACCTTGAAAAAAAAGAAAATATTAATCGATTACTCCAGGAAATTCCTGCATTTTATAAGAACCAATTCTGTCATCACTGGTTTTTAGCAATGAATTCGCCATTGCCTACACCACTAGATATCAGAGGCATGGTCTAGAAGTCGATTGTTTATAGTTCCAGTCATCAAACTTGAGGACATTATTGTACTAAGAGAAGGCATCCAAAAAATCGACGGCTCTACCAGTAGTTTGTGGAGAAGCCTACTACTTTTTTACTAAATATCAGCGACAAGAGGATACGGAAAATTTAGTCCTCCATCCCTTTGTTTGAAGGCAATTGAGTCAATGGGCCATGACAGGCAGACTTTATCTAAGTCATCAAGTTGATCATCTTTCTTTCGTTTAATGAAGTTATTAACTTGTAAGTAATCTTGGAACCCTAATCGCTCAAGATTCTGGTGTAAAGCTTGAATATCTTGAGCTTTTTTGCCACTTTGCTCAAAGGTTCTACGAATCTGGTCTATTTCTTTTTCTTTGGTTGGATTATCTGCCTTGACATCTTCAAAGTTAATACCTAGAGAGCCTACTAAGAATAGTTGACCTCTAAATTCTGCCAAATGGGAGCCGTAGTATTCCTCCAATTTATCTTTAAGTTTTACACTCACAGCGGAGTCCTCATAATTGGGGTTCATCCGCAGAATTTTTTGGAGAATGATCGAGTAGTTGTCTGATAGGTTAATACACAGACTGGCTTGCCGCTTGTCATACTTCCAATATAATCCAGTCCCTATTACAGCCAAAACACTTCCTAGCAGCATTAAGAGAAATAGTGCCTCTAGGGTGACAGGTGCATTAATGGGAAAAAGATCCCAATGGAACAGAGACTCAATGACTTGATTCAGTAGAGAACCGACGCCCAGAATAACTACTGAAATAATTGTACCTAGGACGAATTTTTCGTCTGATTCTAAGGTAAGACCAAGATTTTTGAAGACTCCGAACACGTTTAATAAAATTAGGCAGACCATGCCTGGTAATACAAAGCTGGCAAGGGAAAGTGGCACACCGACTAGGCTATCGATCTGTACCAGATTGATAGTTATATCTTGTTGGATAGGGACAACTTTTTGAACGAGCTTGCCGTCTTGTGTTGTCCTGTACGTAAGCTTAAAGAGCACACTATAAACGCCATCTTCAGCGTTGGAACCGACTTTAACACAGACTTTCTCAGCATGACTCGACTGCGCCCCTATTGAGGGAATAAGATGATTAGACTCTAGGGCTTCCTGGGCACAACTCGGGGTAGCAGCGTCATACGGCACCCAATGAAGATTTGCTGAAGCGGTTATGTTGAGCGTGATAGTATCCAGGGTTTGATCAGTATTATTGATTATGAGTAACTCTAATTTTAGGGGTTCTCGAGCGGTAATTTCGTTTTTTTCAAGCGTTAAGAGCACAGAGACTAGTGGGGGCGGATCAACGGCCCAACTAAGCCACTGATTGAAACCGATGAGTAATACGGTTATGCCTGATAGTATCAGGTAACCGAGGATGCGAGATCTGCCGTTGAGGATGGTCATTTCGCAGGTCTTGGTCGACGTCTTATGTACCCACATAGCCGCAAAGATGTCCAGCTATACCTTACGCTTAATCCTCAAGCAACGCTTTGGCATCATCAATGTCTTGAACTTCCAAGTGGTGCACGCCAAATCCCCTCTAATTCACACTAGGCGTAAGAGAATATGGTGTGAGAAGAGCACCCAATTAAACGTAAATAGATTTAAACAAATAGGCATGGCGACTCTAAAGAACGCTATGCCTATTTTCAGAGTGATTAGACTAAAGAGCAAAGCCAACTTAAACGCTCAGTTCACTCAACTCGCGGCACATGTAGTCAAAGGGAAAATCTACCACGGCAGCGTCGGCTACCCCAGACTCTTGCACCTTGGCCTTCACGATATCCTTCATGAGCTGGATGCCAACCACCGTGGGGCCAATGGGCACGCCCAGAGAGTTGTAGGTGTCCCGCAGCCCAGCCAACACGCGCTCGTCTAGC
>CAYUBC010000214.1:0-6703 GCA_964442885.1 uncultured bacterium
CCGACGGCTGGGCCGGTGCATCTGAATTGCCCCTTTCGGGATCCCCTGGCTCCGCTAGTTGATGGCTCAACCGAGCCTCTGCGAGAACAGTTGAATGATGGTTTTTGGGTCGGGGTGGAGGAAGGGAGTCCTCCGCTATCACTCGCTGCTATTTTCAGTACTGCTCAAACCGGATTGGGCGAATCTCGTTGGGCCTGGCAGGAGTCGCTGCTGGACACCTGGCGGGGGTGCGATCGCGGCGTCATTATCGCTGGCCCTACCCAGCCTAGGGATCCAGAAAATTACTGTGGGGCGGTGGCTACTCTGGCCCGCTGCCTCCAGTGGCCTGTTTTGGCAGACGCCCTATCACCCCTGCGCAATGCCGCTAGCCTCAACCCTACCCTAATCACCACCTACGATGGGATTTTGCGCCAGCCCAACTGGCAACGTGACCTAATCCCTCAACAGGTGATTCAGCTTGGCCCTCTACCCACTAGCAAAGTGCTGCGCCAGTGGTTAGAGCAGCACAACCCCCGCCGCTGGGGGCTGGATGAGGCAGGCCGCAACCTTGACCCACTGCACGGCAACACCACCGCTGTGAGGCTTTCTGTGGCTCAACTGGCCTCTGTTTTGGAGACGGCTCAGCCTCGGTCTGGGGCATCGACCTACGGTGAGCTGTGGCTGTCGCTGGAGCAAAAGGTCAGATATCACCTGGATGGATCCCTGGCAGAGCTAGAGGCGTTATTCGAGGGCAAAGTCCCCTGGCTGATGGCCCAGTGCTTACCCCCAAACACGCCGGTAATGCTGGCCAACAGTACCCCAATTCGAGATGCCGAGTGGTTCTGGCCGCCGGGAAATCGCCAGCTTCGTCCCTTTTGCAACCGGGGCGCGAACGGCATTGATGGCACCCTGTCTACCGCCCTGGGGATCGCCCATCAGGGGCCGCCTGTGGTGCTGCTGACGGGCGACTTAGCCCTGCTGCACGACACCAACGGCTGGCTGACCGTGCCTCACCTAAAGGGGCATTTAACCATCGTATTGATTAACAACCGAGGCGGCGGCATTTTTGAAATGCTGCCCATGGCCGAGTTTGACCCGCCCTTTGAGGCCTTTTTTGCTACCCCCCAGTCGGTTGACTGGAACCACCTCTGCGCCGCCTATGGGGTTAACTACGAGCGAATTGAGGGTTGGTCACAGTTGCAGGCTAGTTTGAGTTTTTTGCCCTCTACCGGGGTGCGGGTCTTGGAGGTGAGGAGCGATCGTAAGGTTGCTCATCGGATGCGTCAGCACTTGTTGACTCGTCTGTGAACTAGCCCTGCCCATCTCAGACTGCTGGCCAGTCTAAAAACGCCTGGATGAGCAATGACCATCCCATCAGATGAAAACCCCAGTTTCTGATAGAAATTAGAGATTTTATTAGGTAGCTTTTCCCTTACCTTTAAATCTGGATAAAATTTTCAGGCTGTCCTGATGACTCGCTAGCAGCCAGGTAAAATCTGAGACAGCACAGTTGAGTCAGGGTTATGGTAAACACAGCCCCAGCACGCGAGTCGGGTAAGTGGATGACTTATTTTTCGGATTTCATGCCAGAGGCGATTAAGGGCGATCGCGTTCTGGCGGCCATTGATGTCGGTACTAACTCCATCCACATGGTGGTAGTTAAGATTCAGCCGGATTTGCCCGCTTTTAGCATCATTGATCGGGAAAAAGAAACCGTTCGCCTGGGTAACTTCGACGAGAGTACCCAGGAACTAACTC
Source organism: uncultured bacterium (assembly GCA_964442885.1). Taxonomy (GTDB): domain Bacteria; phylum Cyanobacteriota; class Cyanobacteriia; order Phormidesmidales; family Phormidesmidaceae; genus Nodosilinea. The sequence goes on from CAYUBC010000214.1 coordinate 1,738, forward strand.
AAGACGCGATGGATCGAGCGGTGGCGGCACTCAAGCGCTGTTGCTCCATTGCTGCTAGCCTCCAGGCCGAAGATATTGTTGCCGTAGCCACCAGCGCCGTGCGTGAGGCCAGCAATGGCCAGGCGTTTATTGAGCGAGTGTATCAAGAGGTGGGCCTGGCGGTTAATCTCATTTCTGGCACTGAAGAAGCTCGCCGCATTTACCTGGGTGTGTTGTCGGGTATGGAGTTTAACGGCCAGCCCCACGCCATTATCGACATTGGCGGCGGTTCTACGGAGTTAATTTTGGGCACAGGCGAGCCCCATCGCTACTTGAGCAGCACCAAGGTCGGGGCCGTGCGGTTGACGGCTCAATTTGTGACCTCTAACCCAATCAGCGATCTTGAGTTTACGGCGCTACGGGCCTACGTCCGGGGCATGTTGGAACTGCCCGTGCGAGAGCTGAAGCAGCAGCTTGCTCCCCAGGAACCCATACGCCTGATTGGCACCTCTGGAACGATTGAGTGCCTGGCCGCCTTGACTGCCTATAAACGCCTGAACCTGGTGCCAGAGCCCCTGAATGGCTACCAGATGACCTATGAGGATTTGTCGGCCCTGGTCGAAGAACTGCGGCGAACCACCTTTACCGAGCGCCTGGCCATGCCGGAAATGTCTCCCCGGCGGGCAGAAATTGTTGTGGCTGGGGCAGTGATTTTGCACGAAGCGATGGGTCTGCTGAATGCCAGCAGCATTACCATCTGTGAGCGAGCCCTGCGGGAAGGCGTAGTGGTGGACTGGATGCTCACCCACGGTCTGATTGAAGACCGAATGCAGTATCAAAAGTCGGTGCGGCAGCGGCATGTGCTCAAAACCGCCCATAAGTACAAAGTTCTCCTCGACCGTTCAGAGCGGGTGGCCCGGTTTGCCATGGCTTTGTTTGAGCAGACCTACGGCAGCCTGCATACCTGGGGTACGCTGGAGCAAGAACTGCTCTGGGCCGCTGCTATTTTGCACAATTGCGGTCATTTTATTAGTCATTACTCCCACCATAAGCACTCTTACTATTTGATTCGTAACGGAGAGCTGCTGGGCTACACCGAAACCGAGCTAGAAGTGATTGCCAATATTGCCCGTTACCACCGTCGCAGCGGCCCCAAAAAGAAGCATGAGAACTTTCGCAATCTGCCGACTCGCTACCACCGCCAAATGGTGACTCAGTTAAGTGCCCTACTGCGCATTGCTGTGGCGCTAGACCGGCGGGGCATTGGCGCGGTCAGGAGTATCCACTGCTATTTTGATGCCGATGCCCATGTCCTGCATTTAGACGTGGTTCCTAGCCATCCTGGCGAGGATTGTGCCTCAGAACTGTGGAATTTGGGCTACAAAAAAGAGTATTTTGAGCAGGTGTTTGAAGCTAAGCTGGTAGCTCGGCTGATCAGTTGACGAGGAGTGATCCGTGGCGCAGTCTACATCGCAAGTGCAATCTATTGCTGGAACCGGCATTCCCCTGGTCGGTAACGACATCGATACGGATCGCATCATTCCCGCTCGTTTCCTTAAATGCGTGACCTTTGAGGGGTTGGGCGATCAGGTCTTTGCCGATGATCGGGCTGCTCTGGAGGGCCATCATCCCTTCGACCAACCTCAGTACCAGGGGGCATCTATTTTAGTCGTCAATCGTAACTTTGGCTGTGGTTCCTCTCGCGAACATGCCCCCCAGGCGATTGTTCGCTGGGGCATTCAAGCCCTTTTAGGGGAAAGCTTTGCCGAAATTTTCTTCGGTAACTGTGTGGCTATTGGCGTTCCTTGCCTGACCGCTACGACGGCGGTAGTTACAGAATTGCAGGCCGCTCTGGATGCCAATCCTAACACCCCCGTAACGATAGATCTGGAGGCATTACAGGTGCAGTTTGGGGCAGAAACCCGGCCCGTTTCTATGCCGGACGGGGTCCGCCAGGCCTTTTTGTCAGGTACCTGGGATGCCTGCGGCCAACTGGTTGCCAATGCCCCAGCCATTCAAGTCACTGCCGCTAAGCTACCCTACCTGGTCTGGTAGTCGGCCTCGTTATGCCGTTCGCATTCCCATAGATTTGCAACGCCTGGGTAGCGCCAGGCCCAAATCAGGCACTCTCTAGTCAACCCTTCTAACTGTGTGGGAATTGCAATTGCTATGGTGTCCACGGCTACCTCTGCCCTATTGCCCCAGGGCCTCCTCACCGAAGCCGCTCTATTGTCTCCAGCGTCCGAGGTGCTCCGCCAGACGCTGTGTCGGTTATCGCCAATAACCGTAGATCGAAATGCTGGCCTGGAGGCATCTGCACTATCCGTAGCTCTGGAGCAGCTGATTGAGATCACGATGCGGCTCCTAACCCCTACGTTAGGTCGCCCTCTAGAGGCGGCCTCAAACCCCCAAGCCCTAGCGCCCTACCTGAGTGACGAAGTTTGGGAGCTACTCGACAGCCTCGATGCCTGGCCAGCCAACCAACTCCAGGCGGGTCTGTCATCCCCCCCGGACGTCACCTTACCGATCCCCTCCCTGATTCCTCATTTACTGTGGATGTTGGCCAGCAGCGGTTACGAGGTAATGCACCTGATTGAAGGCGTCAGGGCCAGGCTTTACGAAGGTGATAGCCTGGTGGCCGTGCGCGTCATTCGGCTGGTGCCTGTGCTAGTGCTGACCACTGAGCGTGGTAGCTATGCCCTCGATTTAGTTACTCAAGCCAGTCCATTACCTAGCCGTTACCTGGCCAGCGCCACGGCTCTGCGACTGGTGGAAAACGACCTGGATAATCAGTTAATGCGCCCGGAGGATTTACTGGCTCACATCCTGGCCCTGACTCACCGGACTCAACCAATCTTGCACAACCTGTTAGAGGTGGGACGCGAGGTTAGAGTGCTAATACCATGCCAACCCTGGCAGTGTGGCACGCTACGCCTGCATCTTTATCTGGCGGATACGGGGTTGGGCACCAGCCCTGATGCCTCTAAACCCGCCGATGCTTCCCCCGCCGTGTTTACCCTCGATGATTTTGCCAACACGCTGGCCGACCCTGCCGAATGCACGGCTGCCGGTATTCTAGGTTACTGGCTCACCTTTACCGATGAGGACTGGATTCATCAATTCCTCAGCAGCTATGCTCAACAGGTCATGCGGCAGGGATTATGGCAGCAGACCAAGGCGACTACCGTAGCAGACGAGCGAGAACTGAACTGTGTAGCCCTGGCTTACGATGCAGTGAGCCTGGTGCATGGGCCTAACGCCCTATTTAAGCATACCTTCGTCCATGAGCCCGCCCTGGTAGCCGATGTTTGGCCTCGCCTACGCTGGTATTTGGCCCAGAGTTCAGAGCGCATTATGCAGTTGATGGGGGGGCTCCAGGCTCAGGTGCTGTGCCCTGGTTGCGGCTGGCAACCAGGAACGCTGCATTTGCGATCGCTCCTGCACCTGGTCACCCCTACCGAAACCTGGCTGATCGATCTCAGCACCGGCAAATTGCTGTTGATCGAGCCCTCTGCCCTGCCTGCTGACGCTGTGCTGGAAACCACCGACACCGCTGCCTGGGCTAACCATCACACCATGGCTGAGTTAGAGGGCTTAGTCAGCCAAGACTTAGCCCAGCACGCTCCAGCTATGGCTGCTCTGGGCCAGGGCACCGACGTTAATCTCCACTGTTTGGAGAGTAAGGAGGGCTATCAGGCGGCCCGGCTGAGCTTAAGCTGGCGTTTCACCTGGGCTTAGGGTCGCGGCTCAGGCGGTAGGCCGACCCTAGCCGAGCCCCAGTTGCCCGACCTACACCCACAAGTGTCACAATTGAAGCCATAAGGGCTATAACACCCCAATTGTTTCTCCTAGGGCCGCCGCTATGGTACAAGCGCAACCTCGCACCCAGCCGGTGATTACATGGGACAAGCTCCCCGATGACTTTATTTTGCCTGATGATCCTGTGGAAAACATCCAACAGCCACCCTTAGCGGCCGCCCTAACGGATGCCCTGGGGGCGGCTGGGCGGCTCAGGCCGGAGATGCTGATCGGCTCAAATTTTGCCTTGGCGGCCACCATTGATGGTGAAACGGTGGTCAAAGCGCCCGACTGGTTTTATATGCCACGGGTAAATACTGTGGTTGAAGGCATTCGCCGAAGCTACACCCCCCATTTAGAAGGCGACCCTGTAGCCGTTGTAATGGAATTTCTCTCTAGGGAGGATAACGGGGAGTTATCGATTCGGTCGCTTCCTCCCTACAGCAAGCTTTATTTTTACGAGCAAATTTTGCAGGTGCCCACCTACGTCATCTACTCTCCCCGTGTTGCAACCCTGGAGGTGCGGTGCTTAGAGGGAGATCAGTACGTTTCCCAATCCCCTAACGCTCAGGGCCGATTTTGGATTCCTGAGTTAGAGCTGTTTCTAGGGATCTGGCAGGGGCAGCGACTGGCTCAAACCCTGCACTGGCTGCGCTGGTGGGATGCCGACGGCCACCTGCTGCTATGGAGTTCGGAGCAGGTCGAGCAGGAACGCCAACGGGCTGAGCAGGAGCGCCAACGGGCTGAGCGCCTGGCCTCTCTCCTGAAGGCGCAGGGCATTGATCCTGATCAGGTATAGGTTTGCCTTGGCTCTGGGCGGCGCGATGAAGACCATTTCTCCTCAGAGCAACGGCCTTGCAACCAGTAAGTTTCCATCTCGCCGCGCCCTTTAACGGCAATGTAGCCTCGCCGGTCAAGCACATAGGTCGCTTTGAGCCGCTCATAGGTGTCCGCTGTGACCTGAATCAGACCAGGTTCACTGGAGGCTTCCATACGGCTAGCGACGTTGACGGCATCGCCCCAGAGGTCGTAGATAAACTTTTTGGTGCCAATTACCCCGGCGACGACGACTCCGGTGTTGATGCCAATGCGGATTTTCAAGGGTTCCCCTGACTCAGCCTGTAGAGACGTGATGACCTGCTGCATGGCCAGGGCCATTTCGGCGATCGCATCGGCATGGTCAGCCCGT
>CAYUBC010000215.1:0-6657 GCA_964442885.1 uncultured bacterium
AGAAGCTAAAGGCGGCGTCCTGGGCGATGGCGATGCGGGGCGCGGGGCGGTAAAGAGGAGGGTGGGTGAAGGGATAGGGGGTGGGATGAGCGGCTAGGGGAGGGTGGAGAGATTGAGAAGCGGGGGTGAGGAGGGGGATAAGGGTGGGCCAGTGGAAGCTGGTTTGGCCGAGGTGGGCAAGGCGGTCTAGCAGAGCGTTGAGGTCAGGTAGTTCGGCGGTGGGCACCAGACCAAGGTGACGGTCTGGGATGGTGATGGCATCTTGGCGATGCAGAATGCCGAGGATGGGCAGATCGATGGCGGCAAGGGCGGTTTTGAGTAGCTCCAGGTGGCGATCGCTGCCCACCTTGTTCAGCACTACGCCGGCCAGGGTCAGGTCAGGGTCTAAGCTGCGGTAGCCGTGGACAATGGCCAGCACGGAACGCGACAGGCGGCTGCAATCCACCACCAGCAGCACTGGCAGGTTTAGCAGCTTGGCGATGTGAGCCGTGCTGGCGATGTCTGAATCACCCGCTGCCCCATCGAATAGGCCCATTACCCCTTCCACCAGGGCAAACTCGGCATCCTGGCAGTGCTGGGCGAAGGATGCTTTGACGTAAGCTTCTGAGGTAAGAATAGGATCCAAATTGTAGCAAGGCCGCCCCGTCACCCGCTGGTGGAACATGGGGTCAATGTAGTCTGGCCCTACCTTGAAAGACTGCACCCGGCAAGACCGCTGCCTCAACGCCGCCAACAGCGCCAGGGTGACGGTAGTTTTGCCGACGCCACTGCGCTCGCCTGCGATTACAAGCCCACCGGGAGATAGGGTTTTGCGGCTACTCAAAGGCTTAACCTCTGGCTACGGTGGGTTGGCTTAAACTATAGACAAGAGAGAGGTTTGCATCTCTGAGTAGACCAGAATTTACGGCTTGACAGCCCATTGGCCTGCCTGGAGATATAGCCAACCTGAGAGGTTCTATCATGGCTAGTCCAACCGCCCAATGCAACCTGGAAACCGATCTGCAATCGCTAAACGGGGTTAACCCCGAGCATTTATTATCAACCCTGAGAGCCCTGCGGCAAACCGTTCAAGCAGAAGGCCAGAGGACTTTTCAGGGCTGGCGATCGCAGATTCAGCGAGCGGAGTTTTTACCCAGCGCCCTCAACCTGGCTGAATACCTGGCTCTGCGACGGTACGATCTGCGCTTTTTGCAAGCGGCCCTCATGCCCTGGGGGTTATCCTCCCTGGGCCGCATAGAGGCGCGGGTAATGCCCAACCTGGACGCGGTGATTGCCACCCTGGCCCTCATTTGCGGAGCCAATCCGGCTGAGCCAACCCATCCACCCATAGAGGCATTTTTTGAGGGCAATGGCCTACTACGCCAGCACACCGAAGAGCTATTCGGGCCAGCCCTACCTCAGCGGCGGGTCAAAATCATGGTAACTCTGCCGACCGAAGCCGCCACAGACTATGCTCTGGTAAGAGAAATAGTGCGGCGGGGAGCCAATTGCGTGCGCATTAACTGCGCCCACGATGCCCCAAGCCTCTGGGCTCAAATGATTGCCCACACCCGCCAGGCTGCGGCAGAAACCGGCAACTCCTGCAAAGTCATGATGGATCTGGCTGGCCCCAAAATCCGCACCGGGCCAGTGCTGGCACCCCTCCACCAGAGCCGAGTCTTTCGAGGCGACCACATTATCCTCGCCCGTCATCACCCCCCTGACGACGTCACCCTCCCTGCCGACAACGCCAGTCGTGCCGGGGTGGAGCACATCCAAACCAGTTGCACAGTGCCAGAAATTCTTGACCTGTTAACCCTTGGCACAGCCGTTTATATCGACGATGGCAAAATTCGTACCCAGGTTGTGGATACCCACTATCCAGACGCCAGTGGGCAACCAGGGCTGTTGCTGCAAGTCACCCATGTGCGGCCTAAGGGTGTCAAACTCAAACCCGAAAAAGGGCTGAATTTTCCTCACACGGAGCTATCACTCAGCCCCCTCACCGCCAAGGATTTGCAGGATCTGGACTTTGTGGCCACCCATGCCGATATGGTTGGCTACTCCTTTGTGCAACGCCCGACGGATATTGAGCAACTTCAGCAGGAACTGGCCAAACGGGTCGAGGCCGACGCGGCCTTACCGGCGGTCATCGCCAAAATCGAAACGGCTGTAGCGGTTGCTAACCTGCCTGAGTTAATCATCCATGCGGCGGGTAAGCAGGTCTTTGGGGTCATGATTGCCCGGGGGGATTTGGCGGTTGAAATTGGCTACCAGCGCCTCACAGAAATTCAGGAGGAAATTCTCTGGCTTTGTGAGGCGGCCCATGTACCGGTTATTTGGGCGACCCAGGTGCTCGAAAGCCTGGTTAAAGACGGTGCCCCGTCAAGGGGAGAAATGACCGATGCCGCGATGGCCGAGCGGGCTGAATGCGTCATGCTGAACAAAGGCCCGTTTATCGCTGAAGCCATTACCATCCTGGATGACGTACTCACCCGCATGGAAACCCATCAACTCAAGAAAACGCCCCAACTCCGCGCCCTCCACTCCTGGTGAGAGATGATGCTCCTGTTTTCTCTACAAGCCTGTAACAACCGGTGCGGGCTCGTAGTGGTTTTACCGCTCAGTTCCTTTAACCCAGCATCCACTGCCAGCCCCAAAATACGGCCATGCCACCGGCAATGGTGAGCAGTAGATTTTTGCGCCACATAGCCAGGACTACGCAGGCGATCGCCCCCACCAGGCGGGCATTGTCCCACCCTAGCCACAGCTCCCCACCTTCCGGCATCACCACGGCTGGCACCACAATCGCCGTTAACACCACCGGCGGCACGTAGGCCAGGGCGCGCACCAGGGCCGGTGATAGTTGAAGGCGTCCGCTAAAGGCCAGCAGACTGTAGCGAATTAAAAAGGTGACCAGGGCCATCGCCCCCACTAACTGCCAATCGAACATCATTTTTCCCAGAGACTTTAATAAGGTATATCTAGCGAGACCTTTCGGACATCATTACCGACACTACGGGTGGTTTAGGATAAAGTTATCGCCCCGCCAAGCCAATATAGGAGCGCAACGTTATGGGTTTTGCCACTGGTCAATCGATCCGCCAAAGCGATCCGCCCAAATCGCCTCGTGAAACGTTGCCCACCATGTATGATTTGCCCAGCGAATATCCAGGAGAACCAGGCTTGCCAGATGAATTTCATGATTTACAGCCTCAGTTGCTAAGCCGGACACTATCACTGGCAGACTATGACAGAGATAACTGGTTTTCAGGTTCTGATTTAAATATTTATTATGACGTTCAAAATCCTCAGTGGTATAAACGCCCTGACTGGTTTTTAGCAGTTGGAGTATCTCGCCTGTATGACGGCCAAGATCTGCGCTTAAGCTATGTTGTTTGGCAAGAGGGCATTACCCCAAGCATTGTTGTGGAGTTTTTATCACCCCGCACTACCCGAGAAGATTTAGGTCGGTTTTATCAACCACAAGACGATGTTGATAATAATGAACCGGAGTCAAACGCTAGCGATAACCGTAATATTCCAAGCAAGTTAGAGGTCTACGAGCGATATCTTAAGGTGGCCCATTACGTTGTCTATAGTCGATATTCTCGCCGTCTGCGCTATTTCAAACTGATGGGTGGTCGCTACGAAGAGCAGCCCGTTGACTCTCAACCTATGGCCATTTGGCTGCCAGATTTACAAATTGGCTTAGGTCTTTGGGAAGGAGACTTTGATCATGTATGGGGGCATTGGCTACGTTGGTGTGATGCCCAAGGCAACTGGTTACTAACAGACACCGAACAAGCCCAGCAGCGCATTGAACAATTAACTCAGCGATTACGAGAACTGGGCATTAACCCTGATGAGGTATAGGACACAGGTCAACTTATATGAGCCATCCAACCGAGGTAACGTCTCTACCCCCTGGCCTGCTTGAAGACATCATCCAACGCCTGGTGGATGCCCTTAACCCAGAGCAAATTATCCTGTTTGGTTCCTACGCCTACGGAGAACCCACGGAAGACAGCGACATCGACCTGCTCGTGATTGTCTCCCACTCCGACGAGCCCCGCTATCGCCGGGCCAGGGTGGCCTACAAGGCTCTGCGGGGTCTGGGAATACCAAAGGACATTTTAGTAATGACGCGCTCAGAGGTCGAACGGAAAGTTAACGTAACCAGCTCACTGGTTTCTCAAGTGCTCCGCCAAGGAAAAGTTTTGTATGGGTAGCGCAAGTTTTGAGGAAGTCCAGCAGTGGCTCCTGCGGATGCTCTAACTCCCTATGCGATGGACTTCCGTTACCCATCGGAAATGCCTGAACTAAAACGAGGCGATGCCGAAGAAGCTCTGGCAATGGCGGTGATGGTTCTTCCTACCTGATGCCTTGCGCCATCCCAAGGGTCTGGTGTCTCTCCACTAGATTCCGTGCTGCGTAAGGCGTTACACCGCTTACCTGATGTGCGAAAGCATTAGTCTTTTGCCCATCATCTTTTTAGGCAGAGGTGTTAGACCTGCAACCCTGGGACTGTTTACTAAGTCATGCAATAGAATTGGAGTGACTGGCTACTGCTGTTCGTCTGACTGACAATTGTTCCTTATGACTCTCCAACTAATCGTCGATTATCCAGACACTTTTCCTGATGCGTTGGGGCGAACCCGAGAGCAGTTCGAGCTAGAAGCAAAATGGGCCATGGCTGTAAAGCTATTTGAGATGAAGCGGCTTTCTTCGGGTATGGCAGCTAACCTGCTCGGAGTTGATCGGATCACGTTTTTATTAAAACTGGCTGATTATGGCGTCAACATGGTTGACTTGACAGAAGCAGAACTGTTATCTGACCTTGCGAATGCCTGAAGCTTTAGAAATTGTTATTAATACATCCCCCTTGATTGCACTAGTCGCCGCTTGGGGCGATCTTTTATTTCTTCAAACTTTGTATGCTCAGGTACATGTACCGTTTGAAGTGAGCCAGGAAATTGGTAGGGGCGGCACCACTAATTTTGCTGTAGCTGAATTTGAGCGGGCGACCTGGTTACAGAAGTAAGATTCTCCCCTGCAAATTTCTCCCTGGGTAAGTAATTCTTTAGATTTAGGCGAAGCATCTGTGATTCAACTTGCCTTGAATAAAGGCATTGAGGTAGTTTGCATTGATGAAACTCTTGGCAGACGAGTCGCCAGGCTGAATGGATTATCGTTAACAGGGTCGGTTGGTATTTTGCTGAAGGCTAAACGCTATAACCCTGGAGATTTCCATCAAAGCCGCTATTGATAGAATGTTAAGCCACCATATTCGCCTTAGCCAAACAGTGATTGATTTTGCCCTCAAAGAGGCCGGTGAAGCCTGAAAGCTTTCATCTCTCATCCTGGAGCAAAATCGGCAGCGTCACCGTGACTTCGGTGCCCTGCTGGGCGCTGGAGGTGATGGTCAGTTTGCCCTGGTGGGCTTCGACAATGCGTTTGGTAATGGCCAGGCCCAGGCCGTTGCCGCTGGGTTTGGTGGTGAAAAAGGGATTAGTCAACTGGGGCAGTAGCTCTGGGGCAATGGGGTCACCGCCGTTGTGGATGGTCACATTGACCTGGTTGCGGTGGGGCGGTTGCACCGCGCAGGTAACGGCTTCCCCGGCTGGAGAGGCTTCGCAGGCATTGCTGACCAGGTTGATGAACACCTGCTTGAGCTTGTCGCGATCGCCCCTTACCACCACAGCCTGATCCAGCGTCGTTGTCACCAGTTGGGAGCAATCTAGCGTGGCTGCCAGGTCTGTGAGTAACTCATTGATATCCAGGGGTTGGCTATCCAGGGCGGGTTCGCGGGAGTAGAGCAGGATTTCATTCAGCAGTTTTTGCAGCCGTTCTGACTCGGCCAGGGCCAAATCCAGGCGGTTTCTGGCCCGCTCGGAAAGCTCCATCGACTGAAAGGAATTTAACCCCAGCAGCACCGTAGTCAGCGGACTGCGAACTTCGTGGACAATCATGGCGGCCAGTTCGCCAATTTCGGCCAGACGAGCCAGAGCTTGTTCGGTGGCTTTGCGCTCGGTAATGTCGCGGGCCAGGGCCAGCACGTACTGGGTTTCGTTGGTTTCTAGCAAGCCCAGGCGAATTTCCACCGGAAAGCCCGTGCCATCCTGGCGCTGGTGCCATCCTTCGCGGGTTTGGGGCTGGCCAGGACGAAGCTGCTGCCAGACCTGCCGGAGATCCTCTGGGTCAAAGGCTTTTTGAATATCCGGCACCGATAGAGTCAGCAATTCCTCCCGGCGGTAGCCCAGGCCATCGCAGGCGGTCTGGTTGACGTCCACAATGCGCCCGTTGGCATCCACCACAAAAAAGGCATCGGCGGCCTGCTCTACCAGGGTGCGGAAGCGGTTTTCGCTTTGTTTGCGGGTGGCAATGGCGGTGGTGACCTGTCGCAGCATCTGGTCAAAGGCGGCGATGACATCTCCCAATTCGTCATCCCGCGCCATTTCCAGAGATTTGAAGGTCAACGCGCCCGCATCGTTATCGTCGCTGATGGTGGCCCCGGCCAGCAGCAGGTCTTGCCGCAGTTGCAGCACCGGGTTAATCAACAACCGCCGCAGCACGTAGAGGGTGGCCCCGGTAACAAACAGCGAAATAATCACCACCAGCCCAGCAATGCGGCCAATAAACAAGAAAAACTCCCGCTGCACCCAGGTGGCATCGTGG
>CAYUBC010000216.1:0-6646 GCA_964442885.1 uncultured bacterium
AGAGTGGAACGGCAAATACCGCGACTCCCTGCGTGACTTCTGGCGCAACCACAACTGTCGATTGGGGGAATTTGCCTTTCGCATTACCGGCAGTTCTGACCTGTACCAGGCTAACGGCAAGCGGCCCCACGCCAGCATTAACTTCATCACCTGCCACGATGGCTTCACCCTCAGAGACCTGGTCAGCTACAACGAAAAGCACAACCTGGCCAACCTGGAAGACAACCGCGACGGCGAAAGCCACAACCGCTCCTGGAACTGCGGCGCTGAGGGCGAAACCGATGATCCCGACATCTTCGCCCTGCGGCAAAAGCAGCAGCGCAATTTCCTGACCACGCTGCTGCTCTCCCAGGGTGTGCCCATGCTGTTGGGTGGCGACGAACTGGGCCGCACCCAAGGCGGCAACAACAACTCCTATTGCCAGGACAGCGAACTCTCCTGGTATGACTGGAATTTAGGCCAGGAAGACCAGCACCTGCTCGACTTTACCCGACGGTTAATTCAGCTTCGCCTCAACCATCCCAACCTGTCTCGTCGGCATTGGTTTCAGGGGCGAGAAATTCACGGCTCTGGCGTTTACGACATTGGCTGGTACAACCCCGATGGCCACGAAATTACCGACGAGCAATGGCACGATGGTTCGGCCAAAGCGATGTGCGTTTTCTTCAATGGCGAAGAGTTAATTAGCCCTAACGCCAGGGGTGAGCGCGTTTTGGACGATAGCTTTCTGCTGCTGTTCAACGCGCAACCCATAGCCCAGACTTTCCAGATTCCCCACACGGTGAAAAAACGCCGCTGGAGCCTGGTACTGGATACCCAGAAAGAGACCGGCTTTGTGGACGATCAGCATCGCTACGAGCCCGACGAAGTCATTACCCTAGCGGACTTTTCTGTGGTGGTGCTGGGCTGTAACCAATGCTTTCAGGGTCAGGACTAGACCGTGCCGCTCTACGATCGCATCTACGCCGTTGTGCGGCAAATTCCCCCCGGTCAGGTGGCTACCTACGGCCAGGTGGCTGAACTCGCTGGCCTAATTGGCAAACCTCGGCTCGTGGGTTACGCCCTCTACCGGGTGGATATGGAAACCTCCGATGTGCCCTGGCAGCGAGTCATCAACGCCAAAGGGGAAGTCTCCTACTCGCCAGTCCGCCACGGGGCCGACTACCTGCAGCGGGCCATGCTTGAAAATGAGGGCATTGAATTCGACACCAGAGGCCGGGTTGACCTGGCTCGCTACCGCTGGCAGCCGCCCCTGGAGTTAATCGAGCAGCTCCTAGAGGCGAGCCAGGACGATTTGCAGGACACTGAGGATGATTAAGCCAACAATTACCCCAGCAGATTCTCACGGCAGACATAAGCCTGCCGTTCAAGACGCTTGAAATACCGATGCCCTGAGGATTTTTCACTTTGAATTTTGCATTTTGAACTCCCCGTAACGGTACTAGGATTGACGCCAATAGCTGACTGACTATGGAATACGGCCTGGTTCAGCAGCCCATCCCTGGGTGAACAGCCTGCCTGGCGAATAGGGGCTTATCCTGAAGAAGACAACATCAGGGTCAAGTTATGGATATTCATCGCGTTAAGGCGTTTCGCGACAATTACATTTTTGTGCTGCTCGACCGTCGCCGCCATCAGGCAGCGGTGGTTGATCCCGGCGACGCCTCCCCCGTGCTCAGGTGTTTAGACGATTTGGGGGTTACCCTCACCGCTATCTTCAACACCCACCACCACAGTGACCACATCGGCGGCAATCAGGCGCTTTTGCAGCGATTTCCCCAGGCCGTAATCTATGGTGGAGCAGAGGATCGGGGTCGGATTCCAGGACAGCAGGTCTTTCTCCAAGAGGGCGATACCGTCTCCTTTGCTGACCGCATCGGTGAGGTGATCTTTGTGCCCGGACACACCCGCGCCCACATTGCTTACTACTTTCCACCCAGCACCGCTGAAACCTGGGGCGAATTATTCTGTGGGGATACCCTCTTCGCGGGCGGCTGCGGACGCTTGTTTGAGGGCACCCCAGCCCAAATGGTTAACTCCCTGAGCAAGTTCAGGCAGTTACCTGACCAAACCCGAGTCTGGTGCGCCCACGAATACACCCTCAAAAACCTAGAATTTGCCGTTACCGTAGACCCCAGCAACCCCAACCTGCAAGAGCGGTTAAAAGCCGTACAGATAGCCCGCACTCAGGATAGAGCCACGGTACCCTCAGACCTCGGCATAGAAAAACTCACTAACCCCTTCCTGCGGTGGGATCAGCCCGCTCTACAGACAGCCGTTAACAGCCAAACCCCAGAACAAACCTTCGCCCGCCTGCGCGGCCAGAAAGATATGTTCTGAGGTGGCAATCCGTTTACGGGATACATCTTACGGACACATCGGGCTAGGGGCAGGGAATGGAGGTGACATTGCTGCCCTGCCCATTGGGGCCAGTGCGAGCGACCCACCCAGTGCCGCCATTAAAGATAGTGACTGCCATCCACACCCGACCAAAATCCGGCGAGGCATTGGGAGAGGTTTGCTGAGTGGGTGGGTTAGTGGTAGCAATTACCGTATCGCCAGCGTTGTAGTTGGCCACCAGAGTGGAACTTAAGGTGGGCCTAGACCTGACGTTGAGGTCAAAATTGGCCCGGAAGCAGGCTCGATTACCGGTTGGCGGCGGGGTGCTGCCACAGGTCGTCAGGCCCGCCGCACTTAACCAACCCACAGGCTGAATAGACGATAGCGTGCCATTGCCCAAAAACACCTGGGCTCGGCCCTGGGTTACTACCCCCGTTAACGTCACCTGGGTTCCTGCGGCTAGGGTGCCAATGCGGTTAGCGCTGGGCCCCAGGTTAGTATTGTCAAAGACTTCCAGGGTGCGGTTCAGTTGGCGACACTTCCGAATCAACCCCTGGTCTTCTCTCAAACCTTCTATGATGGTTCTGGTGTTTTGAGCCTGGGCTACGGGAGCAGCCAAAACGCCGCAGGACAGAACCGCTAACCCCAGGGCTAGTCTGCGTGGTATGGTCGGTTGCATGGGCACTCCTCGGTAAAACTTAGCGCGTTTTCACGGCTTATCGCCGGTTTACAGCGCCATCGTACCATTACCCTGTCCTGGCCCCAAACCCCATGCGCAGTGGGTAACCTCTTGCCATTAGCCAAAAACTTGATTTTATAAATAGTCGAACCTTTCCCCATCCATTTCGTCCACCATCCACGTAATCCTTAAAAAAGGTATTCCTATGAGTTCTGACCATAGGGTGCTAAGACATATAACGGAAGCGCTCGCCAGGGCAGTTTCTCAATACTGACGTGCTCTTTTGCCCCTATGGAGTTTAACCATTTACAGCTTTACGTCCCCGATATGGCAAGCTGGCATGACCGGTTTGTGCGGATTTGGGGCGGTCGTGTCACCTCCCTGAAGCCTACCGCTGGTCGGCATGGCATCCTGATTTATCTTGGCCAGGTGCCCCTGCTGATTACGCCGCCGCAGTCTGCCGATGACGCGACAGCCACCTATCTCCAGCAACATCCTGCCGGTATTGGCGATGTAGCCTTTCGGGTTAGGGATTTAGAGCCTACGCTGAGCCAGGTGTTAGCGGCGGGGGGCAAACTGCTAGAACCCGTGCAGCTTGACCCGCTAGGGCGAGGGCGCTGGTGCCAGATCCAGGGCTGGGGCAACCTGCGCCACACCCTGGTGGAATCCTGCTGTGCTGAGGTTTGGGTACCCGGGCAGGTTGATGGAGACGGTTCAGCATCGACCGATGCTGGCCCGTCGGGCCTGATAACCGCCATTGACCATGCCGTGCTCAACGTACCAACCGGCCAGTTGACGGCAGCCATGACCTGGTATGTCGAGCAGCTTGGCTTTCAACCCCAGCAGCAGTTTACGATTGACACGGCCTGGTCGGGGCTGCGAAGCCAGGTGCTGGCCCATCCCCAAGGTAGGGCGCAACTGCCCCTTAACGAACCTTCCACCGTTAACTCTCAGGTGCAGGAGTTTTTAGACTGGAATCGCGGTGCGGGCATTCAGCATGTAGCCCTGCATACCTGTGATATTTTGCGCACGGTACAGGGACTACGCCAGGCGGGTGTGACGTTTCTGGAGGTGCCCGATCGCTACTATGCCGACCTAACTCAGCGTCAGGGCTATCTGGCTGATGCCGACCTAGAGGCGGCGATCGCCCGCCTCAAAATTCTGGTGGACTGGGAAGCCAACCAGCCCCAGGCTCGCCTGCTTCAGACCTTTACCCACCCGTTTTTGGAGATTCCCACCCTGTTTTTTGAGCTAATTCAGCGCCAAACCCTGACCTTCGAGAACCAAGAACTTAGAGCCAAAGGATTTGGCGAGCGCAACTTTCAAGCCCTGTTTGAGGCAATTGAGCAAGAACAGCGTAAACGCGGCAGCCTGCTATGATCATTCCCCAGTACCGCTGCTAGAATCAGACCACCAAAACTCCAACACCTATGGTCGATACGGCACCCTACCCGCCTAACCTTGCTACAGACACCTGGGTTGCGGCCCGGTGGGAGGAGTATGCCGCGTTAATGCAGCAGGCCGACTATGACAATGCCCGCAGCTATTACAACCAAGGCTGGATGCGACTTGAGATGGCTCCCTTAGGCCCATGGCACGGACGCGACAATGCCATTGTGTCTAAAGTGATTTCCCTCTACGCCGCCCTCCAGGGTGTTCGCGTCGTAGAACTCGTTAATACCACCTTTCGCAAAGCTGGAACGCAAGACGCCCAACCCGATTTAGCCTTCTACCTGGGTCAAAATTTCAGACTACCGCCGCGCGATAACCAGCCTGTCGATGTGGCCCTGTATGGCGCGCCTCAGTTAGCCGTGGAAGTGGCGGCCACCACCTTGGCTGATGATTTAGGTCGCAAGCGCTTGCTGTATGAGCGGCTAGGAGGGCAAGAATATTGGGTGGTAGATGTCAACGCTGGGCAGGTGTATGGGTTTGCCATCGCCAATGGCGGCAGTGTAGAAATTCGTCAATCTCTGGTTCTACCAGGGCTATCTCTGGAGACGGTGGAAGCGGCGATGGCGAGATCGCAAACTGAAGACGATGGTGCCATTACCCGCTGGCTGCTGAATCTGTTTCAACCAGAGTCTTAAAGGCCAGAGCCAAAGGCCAGAGCCAAAGGCCAGGGTCTTAAAGAGTTATGAGAGCCCCTCCTAACTGATTTCTTCTGAGTTAACGCTTACCATTACATCCTCACTATGCAAAAGGCTCCCGCTCCCCTTCCCAGTGCTTTAAACCAGGATAAGCTCTTGGTCGCTGGCGCTGGCCATGTCCATCCCCAAGGCGACCATAGCCACACCCACGGCGCTATTGATCCGTCTATTGCTTCCTCAGAGCGGGGGCTTTGGGCTGTCAAGTGGTCGCTGG
Organism: uncultured bacterium; assembly: GCA_964442885.1. Lineage (GTDB taxonomy): Bacteria > Cyanobacteriota > Cyanobacteriia > Phormidesmidales > Phormidesmidaceae > Nodosilinea. The sequence goes on from CAYUBC010000216.1 coordinate 5,381, forward strand.
TGGGGCTGGTCATTACTGCGGTATCCCAGGCCGTCGTCTTCTGGCTGTCCGGGAGTGTAGCCCTGCTGGCCGATTTGATTCACAACCTGGGTGACGCCATGACCGCCCTGCCCCTGGGGGTAGCGTTTATCATCGGTCGTCGACCACCCACAGCACGCTTTGCCTACGGCTTTGGCCGCCTGGAAGACCTGGCCGGGTTAACCGTGGTAGGTGTGGTGCTGGCTAGTGCGCTGATTACCGCCTACGAATCCGTTGAGCGGATTTATCATCCCCAGCCGATTCACCATTTGGGGGCGCTGGCCGTGGCTGCTCTAATTGGGTTTGTGGGCAACGAACTTGTTGCCCTATTTCGGATGCGGGTGGGGCGAGAAATCAACAGCGCCGCCCTGATCGCCGATGGACAACACGCCCTGGCCGATGGCCTGGTGAGTCTGGCGGTGCTGTTCAGCGCCATTGGCGTGGGGCTGGGCTATGCCTGGGCGGATCCGGTGATTGGTCTGGTGATCACCGCCCTGCTGTTGAAAATTGTCTGGGAGTCGGGGCAAACCATCTTCACTCGTCTACTGGATGGGGTTGAACCAGAGGTCATTGACACCCTGCGCCATGCCGCAGAACACGTGGCAGAGGTAGACAGTATCGAGAGCATTCGGGCGCGCTGGCTTGGGCACCGTTTGTATGCGGAGGTGGATATTGTTGTATCGGGTGACCTCACGGTTAACCAAGGGCAGCGCATCGCCAAAGCTGTACAGGCAGAGTTGCAGGAGCACATTCCCTACCTGGGTGGGACGGGGGTGCGCGTGAGTAGCAATCTGTGAGTAGCAATCTGTAGGGATGTTGCTGGGCGGTGCAGTCCTGGGGCAAAAGTGGGCCAGGGCATTTGCCCTTTGGCTTTAGCGGGAGGCTCGCATTAATAGATAGAGCCCAATGCCAAGGCCCAGAAACGTCGGTAACCAGGCGGCCATAAAGGGCGAGAGCAGCCCTACCTCGCCCATGGCGTTGGTGATAAACGACAGCAGATAGTAGCCAAAAATAATCACAATGCTAATGCCAAAGCTGGTGGCACGACTGGTACGCTGGGGCAGCACCCCAATGGATGACCCCACCAGCCCAAACACCACGCAGACAAAGGGCAGGGCATACTTTTGCTGAATCCGAATTTCCCAACGGCGAATTAGTTTTTCATCGCCGCCCTGGCGTACCAGGTCGAGTTGTTGGGTGGCTTCGGCAATGTTCATTTCGGTGTCGTTTTTGGTGCGGCTGGCCAGG
>CAYUBC010000217.1:0-6600 GCA_964442885.1 uncultured bacterium
ATTTTAGTAGGCGGGTTACCTGCCACTGGGCACTGAGGCCAACCGCGATCGCAATATCTGCCATAGTTTTTTGGTCACAACAATACAACTTAAGCGCAAGACTATATTGACAGGCTTTTTCCGGGGATTGTTGATATAAATAGCTGAGACGCTGCTCGATAGCGTCTTTAATCGCCTGATCCAGACAATCATTAATCCAGTCGTAGAGGGGCTGTCGGTCGGCTGAGGGAAGGGTTGCTCCGGTTCTATCCTCTGTCTTGATTTTTGATTCAAGGTTGGGGTGAGTCTCCCCATCATCCAGGGAGATCGCAGGTAGTTTGCCTTTGCTCAGCAGGCGATACTGCCGCAGATAGTCTGCAATTTCAATTAATTTGGCTAAGATGTCATCGGGTGAAAGAGGGAGGGCCGACACCTGTTGGATTTCTAGCAATTGAGAGTCGCTAGGGGGTTTACATTTGCCCCGCTGACCCCGGCGATCGCGCCGATACACCGCATGATAACTTTTGAGTAAACCACAGAATTTCTCGGTTTCAAGGGTAGGTAGACCAAAGGTTTCTGAAAGGATGCGCTCTAAATCCTCAGGTTTCTTATCGTTGAGTAATGACCAGTTACTTTGCTGAATGATCCCGTGCTCTAGCAAAAAATCATTCAAATCAGGCTGTTGGCGAGTCAGCATACTGGCCCAGGTCGAGAGACTGCCTACCTGAGGATTAAAGGTCTTGAGCACTTCCGCCGAAAAGGGTAGGAAATGATTTTCCCTGGGAGCAGAAAAAACGGTTTTTGAGAGTTCTACATCATTCAAAACCAGCCCCAACACCTCATTGAGGGTAAATCCGTGTTCCAGCCCAAACTTGGTTTGCAGGTCAAGGCAGGTATACAAAATTTGGTGAGAGATGTAGCAGCGCAGGCATTGCTCGGCCTGTAGGGACAGACTGGCTCTAGCTGGGGCTTTTTCCAGGTGATTAACTAACTGGTGTTGAACGGCTTTATCCTCGTTGGTTTCTAGTTTGCCGGGGCAGGGTAAGGCAGGAAACTGCTGCTGAAAAAACAGGCGAGCTGATGTAATCGCCTGGGTGCCATAGCCACCAGAGGATTTCAGTTGAATCAGAGTCCAGTACCACGATGTGCTAGCCATAGGGGTGCCTTTCTTGCCCACAGGTGTGTAAACAACGTTTCACGAAGGATTGCAGCTATAGGGTTGTCGTAAATGTATAGTCCACGGCAGCGCCCTGATTATGCAGGGTAAGGGGCAGGCACTTTAGTTGAAGCGATTACCCCTTACCCCCAACAAGCAGATTCAGTAGATCACAAAGTCCTCACCAGCCCTCTCCCCCAGCCCCTCTCCCAGGTCGGGAGAGGGGAGCCGGAAGGCGGCTTCTGGCCTCCCCCTCTGCCCATTTTGGGAGAGGGGGATTGAGGGGGAGAGGGGACGACTCACGGCCAGAAAGTTTGTTTTCGATCTACTGAGACCCTTTCAAGATCTCTCGCAAATTTGCTCAGGGAGTTGGTGCTGAAATTCCTCTAACGCTGGCGAGGGCGTTTCTACCGAAAAGGTGGCTTGCAGTGCGTCTGACCAGAGGCGCCGCTCGGCAAAATAAAAGGCTTTTTCTGCCGTTAGGTCTTCTGGTGAGATCCCTTTTGCCCGTAAGGATTGCGTTAGCGTGGCCAGCGCTGCGGTAATGGGCTGCTGCTCGGTGGCGGCCATCACTTGAAATGCCCCCGACTCCAGCGGGCGATTGCGCCGATCTAGCAAAAACCACTCGTAGGTCTGGCCGGGCTGCAGAGGGTCGCCGTCGTAGGCTAGTTGTTCCACCCGCCAGGGGGATGGCGGCATCGGTGCGGATTTGTGATCGGGTGCTACCCGCTGGCTCCAGACTACTGCCTGGCTGTCTGGCAAAACCACCACCACCCTGGCGACGCTGCTCTGAACGCCCGGTTCCAGAAACTTCTCCGCCCAAACAAACTGAGGGTGGGCGCTCCAGAGGGTTGCCGGGCTTTCGTCGTCGTTGGCTGGGGTGAGTAAACACGGCGTGCCATCCCTGGAGCCAGCGGGTCGCCGCTCCACCGGCGGATTAGGCATTGGCAAGCCCAACCAGGCCACATTTTGAGCCGATGCACCCAGACCAGAATAGACCAGGTGGGAGGTGGTGAAGGGGCTATGGCTAATGCCCCTAAAGCTACTTAAGAGCAGTATCAGGGTGGTGGCACCCATAAACGCAGTCGGAACACGATAGTTGAAGGTCATAGCGTTTCTCCTGAGAGTGAATGGGTTGGATCTGACGAGCTTCAGGATTGGCTTCAGGATTTGAACCCGCCACATGCCTGGATGCGGCTTGAGCGTATGAATCAGCAAGACGAAAAGCGTAAGGACGGCCATGCTTCACAACCCTCAGGATTTAGCCTGATTTAGGCCGTTGGCAGCCCCGGATTATGCGCAGAGGGATTGTTTTGGGCCTCAGGTGGCTGTGCCCATGAGGGTGAAGGCCGCCCAATCTCTTGGGTTGGGGTGGGTTTGCATGGTCGTCAACATGGCCTGCCGCAACGCCTGAGCCTTATCCAAGGAACTTTGAGGGATAGTTTGGGTTGGTCTGCTCAAGCCGATGGTGAGCAGCAGACTGAGGCTAAACAGCACCGCGGCCATGAATCCGTAGGGATGACTTGTTTTGAACCCTAAACGCTGGAGCCAGTGCCCCTGAGCCCGCTTTTGGCGATGCAGCCGAAATGAGCTAGACAGGCTCAGGGATAGGCCCAACAGGCCAAACATCGGCAAGGTGCTGATTAAACCGGAGGCTGGCTGAACCGGAGGCCGCCAGTGCTGATAAAACGCCTGCATCAGGGCCGCTGTGGGGGAATCATGGACTCGCCACAGCGACATCAGCACGCTGGGCACTCCGGCTGTCATCAGCGCCCTGGCCAGGCCAACGGCTCCATCGCTAGTGATGCGATCGCTAACTCCCGTACTGCATCCGCTTAAGACGGCCAGTTCTGCCCGCAAGGGCAACCCCAAAATATCCTGGCTGGTGAGGTTGCTGAAGCCGGTGTTGGGGTCGGCCAGAACCATCAACCCGCTGTAGCTGTCACTCACGGTATTGGAGGCCGCATGGGCGGCGATGTGAATCACATCCGCCTGGGGCATTTGCTCCAAGACTGCCGCTTTGTGGGCGTGATGCCTGAGTAGCGGCACAGTTCGCAACAGGCGGGCAATGGCTTTGGCCTCCTGCTCGGCGGCGGGCAGGTCACCGGTGGGGTTGCCAATGACGAGCGCCGTTTCAATCGGTCGCGAGGGCTGATTGTGCGGCTGGAGCAACTGCAACGCCTGGATTGATGACGCTGTGCGCAGGGTGTGGTGTTCGATCAGGTACGTCCCATTCGGAGATTGCAGGGCCGCAAAGGGCACCAGAAATAGGCTCCCCTGGGGGACAAAAACAACGTGACTCTCTGGATGGGTAGGCAGCAAATCTTGAATGGGGGCAATCAGCACCTGGTGAAGCTGCTGCAAATAGTCTGAGGCGGACTGAGTATCCAGGTGGTGAGCATGATGGCTGCTGTGGGCCAGGCTAGCATTGGCGGCGTGGATAATTTGGCCTAACCCTTGGGGCAGAGCCTTAAGCTCAACGGAGCGAAACGTCAGCGCGCCGGTTGGTGACACCACCCAGATATAGAGCTGCTCCGTAGATGGCATAGCATACTCCACCAGGGTGACCCCCTGGTCGTGGGCCAGGGTTTGGATATCGGCCAGGGTGATGGCTGGCGGTGCCGTAGCCAACGACTTTCCGGCTGAGTGCTGTTGACGCTGGGCTAGCCGATCTACCAGGGCACGGGTGCGGCCCCGCTCAGAAATTTCCAGCGCTTCAGCAGGGTTGCCCTGGGCAACCAGAACCCTTTGTAGGGTGTGGTAAGGGTCGGTTAGTGTTTCAAGCAGGGAGAGTTTTTCCGCATCCGCTAGGGTCGGGCGAAGCGACTCAAAGACATCAATCGAGTGGCGCAGGGCGGTTTCAGCCTCGCTCAGTTGTTGCTGGCCAAACAGCCCATACCCCAGATTACTCAGGGCTAGCGCCTGGCTTCGCTGGTGGCCAGCGGTCTGGCTGAGCGCTAGCGCCTGCCGGGCATAGTGGATGGTTTTGCTGTAGTCCTGTAAGGCTCCGTAGGCGCTGCTCAGGTTAATTAAGGCGGCTGTTTCACCCGGTCGATCGCCCAGTTTCTGAGCCAGTTGCAAGGATGCCTTGGAGTCATCAACAGTCTTTGCATAGTCTTGCCGCGACCAGTGGGCACTGGCCAGGTTGATCAGCGCATAGGCGGCACTCTGGCGATCGCCGGAGGTTTGAGCTAAGCTTAGCGCCCGTTGGGAATAGTCAATCGCTTCCGCGTGCTGTCCCGCAGACTGGTGCGCGTTCCCCAGGTTAATCAGCGCGTAGGTCTCCGCCTGCTGATCGCCTAGCCTCTGGGCCAAATCCAGGGATGTTTGGGCCTGGTCGATGGCCTTTGTGTATTGCCCCAGGGATCCGTAGGCGGTGGATAGGTTGATGCGAGCATAGGTTTCGCTGCGGCGATCGCCCACTTCCTTAGCGGCGTTCAGGGCTTCTGTGCAGGTTGCCACCATTTTTTGGTAGTTACTCTGCTGAAGCAATTGAAAACACTTTTGGGTTAAGCGATCGGTATCATTAATCTGAGTTTGCTTCGTTGCTTGAACATCCGAGGCAGAGGATTGAGGCAAACCATCAGCGGTAGGTGCGAAGGTAAAAACTAGGGCTCCAGTCAGGCAAACAACGCTAATAGCTAATAGCATCCACCGGTAGAATTGGCGTTGTCGAGTCGTAAAAATGACACCTTTACCAGGCCGTTGAGTACTCATAGATGCCGTCCTCCACAGGGTAAGGAGCGCACTCATTTAGCCGCATCCTTTGCAAGGAGTACACAGCCCAGTGGGGAATGGATTTAAACCCGCCCTACGTTGATACTCCCCTCCGTGGCAGTCTATAATCTCAACCGACAGACGCTTGCCTACAACAACGTTGCCAATGGAGCGTATCTGCTCAACTACTCCCGACGAAGACCTGATTCGCAGCCTGCGGGCTGGGCATCAAGACGCCCTTGGCATTCTTTACGATCGCTACGGTCAGCTTGTGTTTACCGTCGCCCTGCGGATTCTCAACCGTCCCGATGAAGCCGAAGACTTGACCCAGGAAGTTTTTTTAGTATTTTGGAAGAAGGAGAATTTTCAACCTCAGCGTGCCAGCCTAGGCACTTATCTCAGCGTACTGACTCGGTCACGAGCGCTCAACAAACTGAGGAGTCGGGGCAGCCAGCAGCGAACGGTTGAGCGTTTGCAGCGCTCTGTCTACAACGAATGGTCTCACCCCTGCCCCCTGGAGCAGGCTACCCTAGACGAGCAACATCAGATTGTGCAGCAGGCGGTTACGCAACTGCCAGACTCGCAACAACAGGTATTGACCATGAACTACATAGAGGGGCTGAGCCATTCTGAAATTGCCAAGCGCCTCAATATGCCCTTAGGAACAGTTAAAACCAATGCCCGCCAGGCCTTAAGGCGACTTCGGCAAAGTTTGGGCGAGGCGGTCGGTTAGGAGGAAATGATGAGAGGTTTAGAATTGCTGTCTGAAGATGATCGCACCCTAATCGAAGACTACGTCCTGGGCGAGCTTAGCTCGACAGATGCCGCTGCCCTGGAGCGCCGGGTGCAAACTGATGCGGCACTACGGCAGGAACTCTGCGCCCTGCAAGCCACCCTGCGACTGTTGCCCCAGGCGATGCCACTGGTAGAACCGCCGCCGGGGCTGCGCGATCGCATCATGGCGACCCAGTCACTACGCAGCAAAATTTTAACGACGTCGCCACCGGTTCAGGCTCAGGCCAATGTGGCTGTAGCGCCCCAGACTAACCAGCCAGGGCTCCCCTGGGGCAAACTCGCGGCTGGCCTGGCGGCTCTCCTGGCCTTGCTGCTGGGGTTGGATAATTTGCGTCTCCGCTACGCCCTCAGCAACGCCAATCCAGACAGTTTCACCAGCGTCGCCAATCTCCTACAGCAGCCCAACAGTCGCCTGGTGGCCCTGCAAGGGGAGGCGGCTCAAACTGCAAACGCGGCGGGTACGCTCCTGTTTACACCAGGGCAATGGCAGCAGGTGGTGGTGTCGCTGGGTAATTTACCCGCCTTACCCCCGGAGGAAATCTACCGCATGTGGTTGACGTTAGAAAATGGCCAGGTAATTTTCTGCGGCGAATTCAACACCGACGACCAGGGCAATGTGTTTGTAGAACTGCAACCCGATGAAGCGGTGCCCAAGGGGGTTAAAGCCACCGGCATTTTTGTCACGGTGGAATCGGCCTCGGCTTCGCCAGAACCAATTGGCGAACGGGTGATGGTCGGTACACTATAACGGCATCTTAACGATGCGTAAATACTCAAAAGCCGAGGGCTGAGCTGGATCTCGAAAGGAGACTGCCCTCGTTTTTTTGTGTTTAAATCCAACCGTTGCTGAGGGGTGTACTCCTAACAACAGCATCGTTGCCTAACAGTGATTAGCGCAACATCTGTAACCCACCCTGCGGGAAGCAAGCTACACCCTAAATTCCTCTCCCAAG
>CAYUBC010000218.1:0-6368 GCA_964442885.1 uncultured bacterium
AAGGCCATGCTGCGACCGGGAGATGCGTCAGAGCAACGACCTGATTACCTGCCGCGGCAATTCTGCTACACCTTACGCCCCCAAGGCCCCTACAGCCAGAGTGAGGCCCGACAACGGCTGTTGCAGCGGTTTCGCCTGCGCTCCTTAGAAGGGTTGGGTTGCGATCACCTGCCCCTGGCGGTGCGGGCGGCGGGTGGCCTGCTCGACTATGTAGAAGACACCCAAAAGACGGTGCAGGCTCCCCTCCAGCCCCTCTGCACCTACACCCTCTCCGCTTACCTGGTAATTGACCACCAGACTCGCCGCAACCTGGAAATTACCCAAACAGCGCGGGATGGCACCTACCACGGCGCTCTGCTCTGGGCTCTTGATCGCACGGTCACCGCTATGGGCGGGCGCACCCTGCGACGCTGGCTGCTGCAACCCCTGCTGGACGTGAAGCGCATTCGGCAACGCCAGGCTACCATTGCAGAACTCTTGCAGGACGGCAATTTGCGGCAAATGTTGCAGTACCGCCTGAAGCAAATTTATGACCTGGAGCGGCTGGCCGGACGGGCTGGCTCCGGCACCGCCAACGCTCGCGATTTGGTGGCCCTGGCTGACTCTTTTTTGCGGTTGCCAGACCTGGCGGCCCTGGCGGCTCAGGCTACCTCACCCTACCTGCAAGCACTCCAGGATGTGCCGCCGGAGCTAGAGCAATTGGGCCAAACCCTGCGATCGCACCTGGTGGAAACCCCGCCCCTGTACCTCACCGAAGGGCACCTGATTCGCGACGGGGTGAATGCCCAGCTCGACGGCCTGCGCCAGCAAGCCCTGGATGATCAGCAATGGATCGCCCAACTGGAGCCCGCTGAGCGGCAGCGCACCGGTATTTCTACTCTGAAGGTGGGGTTCAACAAAGCCTTTGGCTACTACATCAGTCTTTCCCGCAGCAAGGCCGACCAGGCCCCCGCCGACTACATTCGCAAGCAAACCCTGACCAACGAAGAGCGCTACATCACCCCTGAACTAAAGGAGCGGGAAGTACGGCTGCTTAACCTGGAGTCGGAAATCAATGGGCTGGAGTATGAGATCTTCAACCAGCTCCGGGAACAGGTGGGTCAGCAGGCGGAGCTGATTCGCAAGGTTGCCGCTGCGGTCGCCGCTGCCGATGTCCTCTGTGGCCTGGCCGAGGTGGCCGTTTTCCAGGGCTACTGCTGCCCAGAGATGGACGAGTCTCGCGTCATTGCTATCCGTGAGGGCCGCCATCCGGTGGTGGAACAACTCCTGCCAGCCGGCTTTTTTGTGCCAAATTCCACCTATTTAGGCACTCTCCCGGACGACCAAGCGGCTGCTAACCCTCAGGATTTGATTATTCTCACTGGCCCCAATGCCAGCGGCAAAAGCTGCTACCTGCGCCAGGTGGGGCTGATTCAACTCATGGCCCAGATGGGTAGCTTTGTGCCCGCTCAGGCGGCGCGGTTGGGGGTCTGCGATCGCATCTTCACCCGGGTTGGCGCTGTGGATGACCTGGCCACGGGTCAATCCACCTTTATGGTGGAGATGAACGAAACAGCCAATATTTTGAACCATGCCACGCCGCGATCACTGGTGCTGCTCGACGAAATTGGCCGGGGCACCGCCACCTTTGATGGCCTCTCCATTGCCTGGGCCGTGGCCGAACATCTGGCTGTCGATATTCAGGCTCGCACCATCTTTGCCACCCATTACCACGAACTGAACGAACTGACCGCCCTGGTGACCAACGTCGCCAACTACCAGGTGACCGTCAGGGAAATGCCCGACCAGATAATCTTTTTGCACCAGGTGCAACCGGGCGGGGCCGATAAGTCCTACGGCATCGAAGCCGGTCGCCTGGCCGGACTGCCCCCCTCCGTAATCCAGCGGGCCCGCGACGTGATGCGCGAAATTGAGCGCCACAGCACCATCGCCGTGGGCCTGCGGGGGGAGGTGCCCAAAGCCCCCAAACCTCGTCGCCGGGCCCGGGAGGTCGCTGCCCCCTACGACCCCTCCGAACAGCTCGACCTGTTTGGCTAGAACCCTTCTGAATAGGAGTTCTTAAGGGCATGACAGCCGTTGAGTGATACGGGCGTCAACCCTGCAACCCAGGTATGGAAAAGTAAAGGGCTAGCCCGAATCAGGGTTGGGGCTCGAATCTAGAGGGCTAAGTCAGGGGGTAAAATCACTTCGTCTACCGCATGGATAACGCCATTACTCGCCGGAATATCGGCCTCTGTAACCTCAACATTGTTGACCGTTACTGTTCCAGTTGAAGCATCAACCTGGAGCGCCAGGGGGCTGCCTGCTGCCGTAGGAACTTCGCCCGTAGTGGCGTTGGCCGTGGTTACCTCCTGTTGCACAACGTGGTACGACAAAACCTGACGCAGCAGATCTTGGTTGGCGGGTAGGAGTAGCTCATCCAGGGTGCCCTCCGGCAAGGCTTCAAAGGCCTCATTGGTAGGCGCAAAGACGGTTACTGGGCCAGCGGTGGCCAGGACATCGGCTAGCTCTGCGGCCTCTAGGGCTTGGGCCAGGGTGCTAAAGTTCTCTTCGTTGGCCACTACATCAGCCACAGTGTCGCCATCGGTGGCTGGGGCATAGTCGGCTGGGGGTGTCTCTGTACCTACAGGGTCTTGCTCCGCCGGAGAGTTTGCTGTTGGGTCAGAAGCTGCTCCACAGGCAGCCAATAGGGAAACTACCCCAACGCTGGCCACGCCAGCAATAAAACGCTTAGACAGGTTTAAGAACTGGGTCGTCATAGCTTAAAGCTCCTGAAGTTCCTAACTTTTTGCATGCCAGGCGGTCTTAAGGCATACCGTATTCGTAGACCTTAACGAAGCATCGTGGTTCCCTTCCTCTGCCCATGGACATACCTTGACAGAGATGGGATGGGCGATCAATGCCCTCAACCGCTGACGGCAGGGTGCTTCCCAGGTTTTTCCAAAAAAATTGTTGATAGCAAACATTTGTCGCTATACTAGATAGGCCGACGCGGGGTAGAGCAGTCTGGTAGCTCGTCGGGCTCATAACCCGAAGGTCCATGGTTCAAATCCATGCCCCGCCACCAAATCAAAGGCCCTCAGGTTTAACCTGGGGGCTTTTTGCTAGGAGCTTTTGACTACGACTCAGCAGTAAAGCGCCAGGCCAGGGTAGGCGTGTTTTGGGCTAACCCTGAGTTCTGCGGTAAAGTCTCTTCAGAGTGGGGGTATGCTCCCAGGCTGTTCCTAGACCTTTGCGATGGAAGTCACTCAAGCGGCGCGGCGGCGAGCTTTGGTTCAGGTGCATCTGGCCGTCTTTTTGTTTGGGCTGGCTGGGTTATTTGGCAAGCTTTTGGCCCTCCCAGCCACGGTGATTGTGCTAGGGCGCACGGGCCTGGCGGCCTCAGCCCTGGGGGTCTGGCTACTCTGGTCACAACAATCCCTGCACCCAGCCTCGCGGCAGGCCCTGCTGGGTTTGGGGCTGCTGGGCTTACTGCTGGCGTTTCACTGGGTCAGTTTCTTTCGCAGCATTCAACTCTCGACGGTGGCGATTGGCCTTCTGACGTTTTCCAGCTTTCCAGTATTTGTAACGCTGCTAGAGCCGGTTTTGCTGAAAACCTCCTGGCGCTGGCGAGATGGTGCCATTGCTCTGCTGGTCGTCATCGGCGTAGCCCTGGTCGTGCCAGACTATCGTCTGGGGTCAGCCACTATGCAGGGGGTAGTCTGGGGGTTGCTCTCCGGGTTCTCCTTTGCGCTGCTGCAACTGCTCAATAAGGGCTATCGGCAGCAGTATTCTGCCTTGCTGATTGCCTTTCACCAAAATCTCTTTGCGGCGCTGATCCTGGCCCTGGTTAGCCCCCTGACCACCGTTGCCCTCACCGGCGGGGATATCGCCTGGTTGCTGGTGCTGGGAGTAGTGTGTACGGCCTTAGCCCATACCCTATTTATTGAGAGCTTGGCGGTGCTGCGCACCCAGGTGGCCAGCGTGATTAGCGGCCTGGAACCCGTTTATGGCATTGCCCTAGCGGCGCTCATGCTGGGGGAAGTTCCGACTCCGTCCACTCTGGTCGGCGGAGCACTGATTCTTGGGGCCACTATGCTGGCCAGTTGGGACGGGTCTGGAAGTCCTCCATGAGCCACTATCTCGAAGTGAGTCTGTGTTGTTAGGATAGATAACAGTTCTGTTACTCGCCTAACCCTAGAGTTAATCGCCATGGCCGCCACCATCCAAGTTGAAAAAGCCAAAGTTAAACAGCCACCTCTAGACATTTATACCCTGGGGGATCGGGTGCTGCGTCAACCGGCCAAGCGGGTAGCCAAGGTCGATGATGACATTCGGCAGCTCGTGCGCGACATGCTGCAAACCATGTATAGCGCCGATGGTATTGGTCTGGCCGCGCCTCAGGTAGCGGTCAACAAGCAGGTACTGGTGGTGGATGTTGACCCTGAAAATGCCGCAGCACCACCCCTGGTGTTGATTAATCCGCAAGTCATCCGCACCTCAAAGGATCTGGCGGTGGGGCAAGAGGGTTGCCTCAGCATTCCCGGTGTGTTTTTAGATGTGGTGCGCCCAGCCGCCCTAGAGGTGTCCTATAAGGATGAAAACGGACGCCCCCAAAAGCTCATGGCTAAGGATCTGCTGGCCCGCTGCATTCTCCACGAAATGGATCACCTGACGGGGGTGCTGTTTGTAGACCGGGTCGAGAATGGCTTGGCCCTCAATCAGGAACTTAAGAAAAACGGCTTTTTTGCTAAGGACGTGCAGCCAATCAAGCCCTAGAGGCTGTTGTGGTATGCTGCCTTGCATCTAAGACTAGCGTTGATTGGCATGGCTCCCGTAGTTTTGCCCGTTGTCGTTGAGAATGGCCAAGCGTTGAGGAGAGTATCTGTGACCCCGAAAAGTGGTTTGTATCTAGCGGGCTCTTGCGTAGCGGCGATCGCCGCCGTAGGTTCTGTTTTTGAGCTATCCTCTGGTAGTCCTGACTGGGGCACCGGCCCAACTACGGTGATTTTGGGCCTCTGCGTGCCGCTGGTGGGGCTGCTGTTCTATGCCGCCGTGAAAGACGCCAAGGCCAACCAGCCCTGAAGCTGGGACAGCCACCGTGTTGGTAGGGAGGTAGCCTTCCTGTCTCTTGCGCGGCCCCCAGTTATGTTTTGGCCAGGCATGTTTTAGAACGCTGCAACCATGACCCTCATCCCAGGTTCTTTACCGCTGACCCGTCGAGCCGTGCTGGTTGCGGGATTAACCAGCGCAGTTGTGCTGGCCTTAGCCAAGCGGGCCACCGCCTACGAGGTCGTGATTTCTCCTACCGACCCCCAACTGGGAGACACCATTGCCGTGGTCATCCGGGCTGAGCAACCCGGGGCCAACGTTCCCCCCGTCGTCACCGTCAATGGCAGCACTCAATACCCGGCCTTTCCGTTGGGGGAAAATCGCTTTAGGGCGCTGATTCCTACCAGCCCGTTGGATGCGCCGGGGCGGGTGGTGATTCAGGTGAGCGGCAGCGAAGAGACTCGCAACCTGGCGGTGGGGCTAAAAAATCGCAGCTTTTCCACCCAGCGAATTACCCTGGGGCCAAACCAGCGTGACCTGGGTACCCAGCATGAATTTGACCGGGTGGCAGCCTTTAAGCGCCTGGTCACCCCAGAACGCTACTGGCGCGGAGCCATGGTGCGCCCCAGCCAGGGGCAAATCAGCACGGGCTACGGGGTGCGCCGCTACTACAACGGCGTGTTTGCCCAGGACTACTACCATCGCGGGGTAGACTATGCCGCGGCGACAGGTACCCCGGTGGTGGCTCCGGCGGCGGGGCGCATTGCCCTAGTGGGGCGCGTGGCCGATGGGTTTGAACTGCACGGCAATACCATTGGCATTGACCACGGCCAGGGGGTGTTGAGTATTATGATTCATCTCAGCCGCATTGATGTGGCCGAAGGCGACCTGGTGCAGCCGGGCCAGGTAATTGGCGGCGTCGGCTCGACTGGAGCCTCCACCGGGCCGCACCTGCACTGGGGACTGTATGTGCATGGCATTGCCGTAGACCCGGTGCCCTGGCGCGACGGTCGGTTTGAGTAAGCCCTGAGGAATTAAGAGGAAGTAACCCACGATTATGGCAACGTCAACACTGTGGCAACGGCTGCGTCATTCTAAATTTTTTCTCTGGTTTTGCCTGGGCGCGGTGGGGGTGGGTCTGCTGGCTCCGCTGCTGTTTCTGCTGCCGCTGGGTAGAGTGTCGCAGCCTCCCGAAAGTCCTGAAGCTCACCAAGCCATTGTCAGCCAGGTGATCACCTCAACGGATCGCAACACTCTGATTGGCTCCTCGGCTACCAAGGGCAACCCAGACGCGCCGATTGTACTGTTTAAGTTTTCTGATTTTCAGTGCCCCTACT
>CAYUBC010000218.1:6378-6594 GCA_964442885.1 uncultured bacterium
TTCGTTGGCAAGCACGAAGGCGAACTACTCTATGTCTACAAGCATTTTCCGCTCACCCAAATTCATCCTGAAGCGGTGCCCTCAGCCAAAGCCGCCTGGGCCGCCGGGCAACAGGGGCAGTTTTGGCTATACCACGATGGCCTGTTTGCCAACCAAACCCGCCTGGGAGAAGACCTCTACATCGAGCTAGCCGACGCCATGCGGTTGGATATGGAG
>CAYUBC010000219.1:0-372 GCA_964442885.1 uncultured bacterium
GCCGCTACCTCGCTGGCGGAATAGATCGATGCCCCCGATTCGTTGACGAGCACCTTCACCGGCGGATTTGTTAGCGTTTTCAGCACTTCTGCCACAAAGGTATCGGTTTCGCGGCTGGCGGTGCCGTTGCCAATGGCAATCAGCTCGATGTGGTATTGGCCAATCATCCTGGTCAGGGTTGCCGCCGCCTGTTGCCGCTGCCGCTCTGACTGGTGGGGGAAAATGGCCTGATACTCTAAAAACTTGCCGGTGCTGTCCACCGCCGCCACCTTGCAGCCAGTCCGAAAGCCCGGATCGATTCCCAGGGTGGGCTTCATTCCGGCTGGGGGCGACAGCAGCAGGTTTTTGAGATTGGCCTCAAAGGTTTGGCTG
>CAYUBC010000219.1:382-6566 GCA_964442885.1 uncultured bacterium
GTCATCGGCCCAGGCTTTTTTCTCCGCCATCACCTCGCTGGTGAGGGAGGGCTTCATCAACCGGCTGTAGGCATCCTGAATTAACCCCCGGTAAAACTGGCGGATTTCTGGAACGGCGGTTTTGACGATGCGCTTTTCCAGGGTTTGCAGAATCGGCTCTGGCTCTAGCTCCAGCCCCACTTTCAGGATGCCTTCCCGCTCACCTCGCAGCAGCGCCAGCAGGTTGTGGGAGGCAATGGAGCGCACTGGGGCCTGGTATGACCGATACATCTCGTACTTGGTGGTGCCTTCCGGATGATTTTTCTTAACGCTGGCCGTGAACTGCCCCTGCTTGAGCAGTTGATCTCGCAGGTAGCGGCGCAGATTAGCCTGTTCGGCCACCTGCTCAGCCAGAATATCCGCAGCCCCTTGCAGGGCTGCTTCGGCCCCTGGCACCCCCTGGTCGGGGTTGACAAACGGTTGCGCCTCCTGCAAAAGACTGGCTCGCTGGCCGCTCTGGTTCAAGGTTTCGATGCGCTGGGCCAGGGGTTCCAGGCCTTTTTCCCTAGCCATGGTGGCGCGGGTGCGGCGCTTGGGTCGGTAGGGCAGGTAGAGATCTTCCAGCTCTGTTTTTTGCTGACAGGCCAGAATGGCGGCTTTGAGTTCTGGGGTGAGCTTGCCCTGGGCCTCAATTTCGGTCAGCACGGTTTGTCTGCGGTCGTCTAATTCTGTTAGGTACTGGTGGCGTTCGGCAATGTGCCGGAGTTGAACCTCATCCAGGTTGCCGGTGCGCTCCTTGCGATAGCGGGCCACAAAGGGCACCGTGGCCCCTTCCCCGAACAGTGCCAGGGCCGCCGTTACCTGGGCCTCGCGAAGCTCAAGCTCTGCGGCAATGATGGATGAAAATGTCGCCATGAACAGTAAACCCGGTTGAGAGTAGAGCTGGCGGTTAAGCACAGCTTAATTATCTTACTCAGTCAGGAATTGCCGCAGGAAGAAACTAGTGGTCTGTCAAGCCTTGATGTGTAGGTTGGGTGAAGCCTTAGCGGAACCCAACAAAGCCTGCTGCTGTTGGGTTTCACTTCGTTGTACCCAACCTACACGAACCCTAATTTTGAGTTTTGACGCTGCACTAGTACCGCTACGCGGAGTTCAAAATGCAAAATTCAAAGGGAAAAATGCTTAGGGTATCCGTGTTTCAAGCGTCCTGAACGGCAGGCTTATTTCTGCCGTAGTGTAATAGCCCCATCTAGCGGTTGAAAAAAATGGCGCAACTTTATATTGTTATGGGCGTCTAGGTGGGCTCAGGTTGCTAAGGTCGGAGGATGGCTATGGTCAAAACGCTGGCTGGCACGGTTTTAGGGGTTGGATTAACGGTTCTGCTGGGGATAGTGAGTAGTTCGGTTAGCCCCAGTTATGCCCAGGCGACTCCGCCTGCCCCGGCTACGAGCATCCCGGCGGCAGAGGCGGCGCTGAATCAGGGGTTGGCGTTGATCCAGCAGGGGCAGGTAGAGGGTGCCCAGGCTCAGTTTCAGCAGGCGATCGCCCTCGATCCAAACCTGGCGGCAGCTCACTATAACCTGGGCCTGGTGCTGCGCCAAAAGGGCCAATTGCAGGAGGCGGCTTCGGCGTTTTGGCAGGCGATTCGCGCCGATCCTCAGTTTGCGATGGCCTACGCTAACTTGGGCGGCGCACTGATTGAGGGCAACAACCTGGAGCAGGCCGAAGCCTACCTGCGCCGTGCCCTGGAAATTCAGCCCGACTTGGGCAATGCCTACTACAACCTGGGGCTGGTGCTTCAGGCCCAGGGCCGCACCGACGAAGCCCTGGCCGCCCTGGACAAAGCGGTGGAATACAGCCCCCAGGCTCCTGAATCGCGCTTTCAGCAGGGGATCATCTACCTGCAACAGCAAAACTATGCCGAGGCAGAGGTGGCCCTACAACAAGCCTTGCAGATCCAGCCTCAATACCCCGAAGCCCACTACAACCTGGGTATTGCCCGCTTTAACCAGGGCCAGGTGGAAGCGGCGCTGGAGTCCTTTAGAACTGCTACTCAGCTCAATGGTCGTTACGCCGATGCTTACTACAGTGCTGGTCTGGCCTTCATTCAGCTAGGTCGCTACGACGAGGCCCGCAGGGTGCTGGAGTATGCCAAAAACCTGTACATTACTCTGGGCAATCCCGATTGGGCGGCTAAGGCTCAAAATCACCTGGGGCAAATTCCTGCCGGGGAGTAGCGTTATTCCTGCACTTGCTTTTGCAGCCGCTGCAGAGTCTTGTACATTTCCGGCAGCCGCCGATATACCGCTGAGGCTTTGAGGAATACCTTGTGGGGCAGGGCCGGGCTGCCGGTGACAATTTCCCCAGGGGCAATGTCGTTGTGGATGCCAGCCTTAGCGGTGGCGATCGCCCCATCGCCAATGGTGGCCTGGTTGGCAATGCCCACCTGCCCAGCCAAGATTACCCGGTTGCCAATCTTCACGCCCCCGGCCATGCCGACCTGTCCGGCCATCACCACGGCTTCGCCTACCTGGCAACCGTGAGCAATGTGTACCAGGTTGTCGAGCTTGGTGCCGCGCCCAACCCGGGTAATTCCAACAGCGGGGCGATCGATGGTGGTGTTGCTGCCCACCCGCACGCCGTCTTCAAAGACGACGTAGCCAGACTGTTCCATCTTTTCCCAGCCAGCGGCGGTGGGCACAAAGCCAAAGCCCTCGGCCCCAATGCTGGCACCGCTATGAATGGTGCAATCAGCGCCGATCTGGCTGCGCTCGTGGATGACGCAGTTGGCATGGAGCACGGTGCGATCGCCCACCTGCGCCCCTGGATAAATCACCACGTTGGGGTGAATGCAGACCTCATCCCCCAACCTCACTCCGGCCTGAATCACCACATTGGCCCCAATCGACACGTTAGCTCCGCAAGACACGGAGGGATCTATCACCGCTGAGGGATGAATGCCCGGAGCCGGACGGTAGGGGCTGTAGAACAAAGCAATGGCGCGGGCAAAGCCCAGGCGAGGGTCGGCGGTGCTGAGCCAGGCGATGCCCCGTTCGGTGGCTTTGGCCTGGAGGGCGGCATCCTGAGGCAAAATTAGGGCGCTGGCTGCGGTCGTATCCACAGAGGCAGCGAATTTGTCACCTTCGATGTAGCTCAGCGTACCAGCGACGGCCTCATCCACGGCGGCCACCCCAGTAATGTCGGGATCGTGGTCGGGGTTGGCATTCAGACTAGAGGCGGTGGTGATGCGGATTTTTTCGGCAATGGTGCTGAGCTTCATAGGGGTTAGGGAGACGGGGAAAGAGGGGGCTTTGCCTATTTTGGATTCCCCTCCTGGGAGGGGTAGGGGTGGGTCAGCAATTTTGGATTTTAGGCGGGAATATGGCTTTACGCTACCAGAAATGCGACACATTCTACGTGGGGGGTTTGGGGAAAGAAGTCGGCGGGTTGGACTTTGGTAAGGGTGTAGCCGCCTTCATCCCGCAGAATTTGCAGGTCGCGGGCCAGGGTGGCAGGGTCGCAGCTCATGTAGACAATACGGGGCGGTTTCAGGGCGATGAGGGCGTCGAGAACGGGGCGATCGCAGCCTTTGCGGGGCGGATCGAGCACCACAATATCTAGGGGTGCGGTGAGGGAGGCCGCCGTTGCCGGTAGGAGATCACCCACATCTCCAGCCCGAAATTCCACGTTGTCAATGCCATTGAGGCCAGCGTTGGTCAACCCCTGGGCCACGGCTTCGGGCTGCACTTCTAGCCCAATGCAGCGCTTGGCCTGCTTGGCCAGCGGTAGGGTGAGGGTGCCAACGCCACAGTAAGCGTCGATGATGGTTTCCTGGCCGGTTAGCTGCAACTCCTGAAGAATCACATCTAACACGCGCTCGGCCTGCTCAGTGTTGACCTGGAAAAAAGTGGTGGCGTGGATGCGAAAGCGCAGATCGGCAAAGATTTCCTCCACGTAGGGCACGCCGTCGATTACCAGGGTCTCAGCGCCGAAGATGGCGTTGGTTTTGTCGGGGTTGAGGTTAACGCACACCCCTACCAGGTCGGGGTAGCGCTCCATCCAGACCTGGGTTTGTAGCTCAATGTCTTTCAAATTGGGAGCGGTGGAGACCAGGGTCAGCAGCAATTGCCCGGTGCGCCGCCCCACCCGCAGAGCCAGGTGGCGCAACCGCCCCAAATGGCGATTTTCGTTGTAAATCGACCAGCCCCGCTCCTGAATATCCTGCTTTACCTGGGCCAGCAGTGGGTTCAGGCGTTCGTCCTGTACGGGGCACTGGTTGAGGTTCACCAGTTTGTGGCTGCCCTTACGAAAGTAGCCTGCTTTCACCTGGCCTTCGGGCGATCTCGCCAGGGGATAGGTGGCCTTGTTGCGATAGCCCAGGGGAGCCTCTGCCCCTAAAATTGGCAGCACCGTGGGAGTCTCAAACTTGCCCAGGCGGGTCAGCGCGTCTACTACTTGTTGCTGCTTGGCGGCCAGTTGGGCCGAGTAACTGACGGATTGCCACTGGCACCCGCCGCACTTGTCTGCCACAATGCAGGCGGGCCGCACCCGGTCTGCCGAAGGCTGAACTAATTGTCGCACTTTGCCCCTGGCAAAGGTGGGCTTGGCCTGCCCCAGCCGCACCCGCACCTCATCTCCTGGCACCGTGTCGGGCACAAACACCACCCGCTCCTGCCACCGCCCCAGGCCATCGCCGCTGCTGCTCAGGTCGGTGATAGTCAATTCCAGTGTGTCGCCCTGCTGCCAGCCATCCATGATCGTTCCCCGCTGAATCCGTCTATTGACTGTAGCAAGCCAATGGGGGGATGGGGGATTTTAGGATTGAAGAAAGTAACTGGGGGGAAACTTGATGGATCGGCTTAATACCATTGTCTTAGTGCACGGGTTTTGGGTAGATGGCTCCTGCTACCGCAAGATTATCCCGTCTCTGCTGGTTGAGGGGTATGAGGTCATTGCTGTGCAAAATCCCTTGACATCCCTGGCTGATGATGTGGCCGCCACTCAACGGGCTCTGGATCGAGTGGAGGGGCGCTGTATTCTGGTCGGTCATTCCTGGGGGGGCGTGGTGATTACGGCGGCAGGCAATGATGAAAAAGTAGCGGGCCTGGTCTATATAGCCGCTATCGCTCCTGATCGCGGCGAGTCAATGATTGATGGTCTCAGCTCCTACGACCCGTCGCCTGCTTTAGACTTCATGCAGGAGCGGGAGGGCTTTGTTTGGTTATCCAGAGACGGAGTGCGGCAGACCTTTGCGGATGATCTCCCGGCCCCAGAAGCTGACTTAATTTATGCGACGCAAACCGCACCCTCGGCACTGCTGTCGCAGGCCAAAGTTCAGGAACCTGCTGCCTGGAACCATAAGCCAAGCTGGTACATTGTGGCCAACCATGACCGCTCGGTTGCACCGGCCTACCAGCACGATGCAGCTAAACGGATAGGCGCAACTACAACGGTTTTAGAGGCTAGCCATGTTCCCATGCTGTCCTGCCCTGAGGAGGTTTTAGCGGTGATTAGGGCGGCGATCGCTAAGAGCCGGATGTAGGGTCTGGCTAGCGACCCAATAACTGTTGTAGCCATTGCTGAATCTGTTGCCAAATTGCCTCTGGGCCAATGCCAAATAAAAAATAAAGGGCCATCAGCAAAAAGGCTATCAACAGCACGGTTTGAATGGTGTTTTTGACTAGCTTAAACAGCCAGCCCACCACCACCACCGCCACCACGATCGCCCCCAGTACGATCAAGATTTCCACAGTGCCTTCCTCCTAGCCCAGCGAGACGACGGTGGCCTTAGTCAGGGCTTGACTAACGCTCAGCACTTCCGCCCTGGCCCATTGGTCGGCGGCCAAAATATCGGCCAAAACAGGCTGAGCAACGTTGTAGGACTGGTGACGGTGGCAAACCCCCTCAATCACGTTGGGAATGTCTAAAAAGTGGATTTTTTCCTCTAAAAATAGGGCGACAGCTTGCTCGTTGGCGGCATTGAGCACAGCGGTCATGGTGCCACCGGCTCGGCCAGCGGCATAGGCTAATTCCATACAGGGGTATTTAGCGTGGTCGGGCTCGCGGAAGGTGAGGCTACCGGCTTTGACTAAATCCAGGGGTTCCCAGTCGGTATACAGGCGCTCTGGCCAGGAGAGGGCGTAGAGCAGGGGCAGGCGCATATCCGGCCAGCCGAGTTGAGCTAGCACCGACGTATCCTTTAGCT
>CAYUBC010000220.1:0-1201 GCA_964442885.1 uncultured bacterium
GATGGCGCAGCACCAGGCGATCGTACTTGGCATTTTGCAGCGCCTTGGGATACTTGGCATCTTCTAACACCGGGCGCAGCGCCTCCAGCACCACCTCCAGCAGCAACTGTTTCCCCCCGCTGTGGCCCACGGGAATGTACGCCAGATCCCCTGACCCCGGCCCCCAGCAGCAGCCAATGCCTACCAGAGTGGCATCCCTGGGTTCCAGCGAGGTCGTCTCCGTATCCCAGGCTACGGGGGCCAGGGGATCCCGTTGCTCGGACAAAATATCCAGCAATTCGTAGAGTTGCGCCTCGGTGGTGATAATTTGCGGAGCAATAGCCAGCGCCCCTACCGCCTGAGCGCTATCGGTTTCTTCGGCGGAGAAAAAGTCAACATCAGCCCCCACCGGGGCTGTCAGCAACACCAGTTGCCCGTCCTCCTGGCTAGGGCTCTGCTGGCCCTGCATCTGGTCAACCTCTCCCCTCGCGGCCCGACTCGCCTTCGCCGCTGTTTCCTCGGCCCCCACCCCGCCAAAGGCCACCTGCAACTTACCCAGTCGGTTAATAAAGTTCTGAAACTCCAGCTTCTTCAGGGCCGGAATGACCACATCGGGGTCGAAGCCATCCAGCTTGCAGGTGGCTAGTTCCGCCTCAAACTCTACATGGGTGACAATTTTGGCCATATAGCGAGAGTGATAGGCCGATTCCCTACCTTCCAGCAGCTTTTTCTGGGTAGCGCCTTTGATATTGTCAATATCTGCGTAAATAGCGTCCAAATCGCCATACTCTTGCAGCAGCTTGGCCGCAGTCTTGGCCCCAATGCCCTTAACGCCGGGGATATTGTCCGACGAGTCGCCGCAGAGCGCCTTGTAGTCCACCACTTGATGGGGGTAAATATCCAGCTTGGCCTTCACATCCTGGATTTTGAACTCCTGGGCCAGACCATTCTTCGCGCCCTTGGCAAAGGCATTGCCCAGGTGCAGCACGGTAATTTGCTCGTTTTCGTCAATGAGCTGAAATAAATCCTGGTCGCCGCTGAGGATTTTGACCCGAAAGCCCTCCCCCAACGCCTTTATGGCTAGCGTGCCGATCACATCGTCGGCCTCAAAGCCAGGGGCCACGTACATATTCAGACCAAAGTCCGTGAGTAACTCCTTCAGGTTTTCGACATCCTCCACAAAACCCTCCGGCGTTTCGGGGCGGCCATCTTTGTAGGTTTT
>CAYUBC010000220.1:1211-3382 GCA_964442885.1 uncultured bacterium
GCGACTTGAGAAAGCCGTAGCACACGCTGGTGGGAATGCCGGTGGAGGTGCGCAACCCACCCTCCGCATTTTTGGCAAAGGCGTAGTAAGACCGGAAGGCCAGGGAATGGCCATCCACCAGCATGAGGGTGGGCTTGTTGGCCTTAGAAGGAATGGCTGCCACAG
This sequence comes from uncultured bacterium, assembly GCA_964442885.1. Lineage (GTDB taxonomy): Bacteria > Cyanobacteriota > Cyanobacteriia > Phormidesmidales > Phormidesmidaceae > Nodosilinea. Next base: position 1,377 of record CAYUBC010000220.1, read on the forward strand.
CGGTAGTGTTGTGAGGGATAAGATTCTATTGTAAGGGCTAGGGCCAGAGGGATTGTGCTGACTCCGGCTACGCCCGCTCAGGTTAATCGCTCAGGTTAATGAAAGAAGAGCGCCAGCCAGCCAGGTATGGGATACTTTTAGCTAAAGCTTTTTCTAAAGGCCCCGCGGAAAGTTCGAAATTTCCCAGGTTTGCTGTGTAGCTAACCGCAGCAAAGATACCCGCCATAGCAACAAAAGGTCATCAAGGAGATAATTATGCCTGAAGAATCAGTCAAGCTCTTTATCTCATACTCCCACCTGAATGAAAAAGAACGGCAGGAGTTGGTGGCCCATTTATCTGGCTTAATCAATGAAAAGCTAGTCACGCTCTGGCACGATCGCAAAATTGAAGCCGGTATGGAATGGGCCAGCGAAATTGATACCCATCTCAACACAGCGGATATCGTTTTATTGCTGGTCAGTCCGTATTTTATGGCATCAAATTACTGTACCGGCATTGAGCTTAAACAGGCTATGGAACGGCATGAAGCCGGAGAAGCCTACGTTGTTCCCATCATTTTGATGCCTGTAGATTGGACCAGCGCTCCTTTCAACAAGCTCCAGGCATTTCCAAAGGAAGCCAAACCCATTTATTCCTCCTATTGGACCTATCCCCACGAAGCTTTTCTAGATGTCGTACAAGGAGTTCGAGTTGCGGCTGAAAATTTGCTGGAGAAGCGGCAGCAAAAGATAGCTCAAAAACAGGCCGATCAGGCCCGATATCTTCAAAAGGTGAAAGAAACGCTCTCCGACGGTATTATCTCAGATATTGAACGTGAGACTCTGGTCGAACTACAGGAAGATTTGGGTCTGACTTCTGAAGAAGTAGATGAAATAGAACGTCAGGCCTATGAGCCCTATAGGAAGAAAGAAGCTGATCGAAATAAATATCGAAAAACACTAGTTAATCTTATTGAGAAAGGGCTTTATCCATTCAGTCCTGATATCGAAAAAGATTTGGAATGGCGGAGACGAGATTTAGGTTTAGAACAAGAGGACATTGTCTGTATTGAAAAGCCGATTCTAGATGAGGCTAAAGCCAAGTATGAGGAAAAATTAAAGGCAGAGGCTGCCGAACGTCAGCGCCAATTAGATCTAGAGGCTGAGGCCCAGCAACAGCTAGAGCGCCAGCCGCAAGAACCAGAAATCTATCCAGCGCAAGATACCTATCAAGACGCCTATGAGGAACCCCAGCAACTGCTGGAACTGGAAGCCGAAGCTCAAGGGCAGGAAGAACAACTACACGAACAGCCCCAACAACAGCCCCAAGCCGTAATAGTAACCACCCAGGAACCGTCGCGGGTAAGCTTCAAAAGCTATGTGGAATTAAAGGGCCATTCCGGTATGTTTGCCGGGGTCAATGCCGTGGCCATTAGCCCCGATGGGCAGACCATTGCCAGTGCTAGCGACGACCACACCATCAAGCTCTGGGATGTGGCTACCAGGCAAGAAATTCGCACCCTGGTTGGCCATTCAGGCTTTGTTAAAGCCGTAGCATTTAGCCCTAAGGGAGATAGTTTAGCTAGCGGCGCTGGCGACAAAACCATCAAACTATGGGACTGGAAGTCTGGGCGAGAATTGCGCACGCTGGCCAGTCATGGCGAGGGTATAACCGCCGTAGCGTTTAGTCCTATAGAAAGTCTGTTAGGAGACGTATTAGCGAGTGGCAGCGACGACCACACTATTAAACTGTGGCGCTGTGAAACAGGAGAGGAATTTTTTGCCTTCCCTGGGCATTCCAGCTATGTTCAGGCCCTAGCGTTTAGCCCCGATGGGCAAACCCTGGCTAGCGGCGGTTGGGATAATACGCTCAAACTCTGGGATTGTAATTCTTATCAAGAGATATTCAGCAGCGTTGCCCATACCAACGGCGTTAAAGCGGTGGCCATTAGCCGCGACGGGCAAACCCTCGTCAGCAGCGGGCGGGATGGCACCTGTAAACTGTGGAACTTGCCTGCCGGAGAATT
>CAYUBC010000220.1:3392-6549 GCA_964442885.1 uncultured bacterium
GTTCTCACGATTCAGGGAGAGTCGTTCCTGGGCGATGGCATCACCGCCGTGGCCATTAGTCCCGACAGCAGAACAGTCGCCACGGCATCGGATGAAAATAAAGTCATCAAACTGTGGAGTTTGGAAACTGGGAATCTGGTGCAAACCCTGTCTGGCTATACAAAAGGCATCACCTCATTGGTGTTTAGCCCTGATGGACAAAGCCTGATCAGCGGCAGCAAAGACAAAATCGTCACTATCTGGCTTTAGGGTTGGTTGTGGTTCTGGGTTCCCCTGCCCTGCTGTCCCGATGACAATCTCTCGACCTACCCAGCCGCACAATTAACCAGCTTGCCCACTCTTCCTGGACGCCGTAGCGCGGTTCTCGTGGCCGGTTGCTGACTAAAATATGCTGTTTCGTCCTGAAACAATGTCATCCGGCCTTAACCCTTTCTTCACCCTACGGTGACAACCCGCTCGCTAGCATGAACTGCAGAGTTGAGATGCGCCGCCAGGTTTGGGCCTATTGTGGGCACTCTTGCTCTGGGCCAGGAAGCGCCAAGCAGAAACTTTTTTACTCTGGCTGCCGTCTTCGGACATACAACCTAGCAACAGTCAGATTCAGATCTGGCCTAGATGGGTTCCATCTGCTAGTATTTGTGGTGATGATGTCCGATTAAGACAGTGGAGGGTTTCCTTCATTGACGGTTCTAAGCTCTACCAAGGGTGCAGGATCCAATAGTGTTCCCGCCTTCTGGCTAGTTGAACAATTAACCTTCTTGAAAGGTGTGAGGAGAGATAACTGAATGTCTAGACTACTTTGGAAAGCATTACTGGCTGCTCCTGCTGCTGCAGGTGTTGCCTTTGCGGTATCCAGCACTGCTGTGGCCGCTGAGTCTGCTCCCGAAATGGCTACCAACAGCGTTGATGCCCTGGAGCAAGTTTCAATCACCGAAGAGCCCGTCCAACTGGCTCAAATCACCAGCGTTTCTGAACTGACCGACGTTCTGCCCTCTGACTGGGCCTTCCAAGCGCTGCAAAGCTTGGTTGAGAACTATGGTTGTATTCAGGGCTACCCCGACCGCACCTTCCGCGGTCAGCGCAGCATGACCCGTTTTGAGTTTGCTGCTGGTCTGAACGCCTGTTTGGATGTAATCGCTGTTCTGATTTCTCAGTCTGGCATTAACCCCGATGACCTGGCAGCTATCCGCCGCCTGCAGGAAGAGTTCCAGGCTGAACTGGCTACCCTGCGCGGTCGCGTTGACGCCCTGGAAGCTGAAACCGCTACCCTGCGGGCTCAGCAGTTCTCCACCACCACCAAACTGCGTGGTCAGGCGGATATGCAACTTATCGTGCCCTTCGACACCCTTGATACCGGTGCTGGCACCATTCAGGAAAACAGCACCTCTGTTGAGGCTCGTGCTCGCTTGAACTTTGACTCCAGCTTTACCGGCGACGATCGTCTGCGTATTCGTCTGCAAAGCTCTAGCGGCAACAATGCCCTGGCTCCGTTTGAGGGTCTGGCTAACTCCAGTGGTACCGGTGGCGGTATCTACAACGTAACCGTTGACGACTTCTACTACAGCTTCCCCATCGGCAACAATATCGACATCACGCTGTCGGCTCGTGGCCTGCAGGGTGATGACTGGGTAACCACCACCATCGTGCCCTTCGATGGTCCCTCCGTAGCGGATGCCGGTGGCCCTCAGTTCTATGATGCCGGTGGTAGCACCAGCAACGGTGCCGGTGTGGGCGTTAGCTTCTCCCTTGGTGAGAGCTTCGTGATTGATGCTGGTTATACCGCCGCTAACTCTGGCGCTACCCAGCCCAACGTGGGTCTGTTCTCCGCCAACAATCAGAGCTACATTGCTCAGCTGAGCTTTATTCCTGACGGCTTCTTCAATGCCGCTTTTGCTTACCTGCACAGCGACAACTCTGAAAACTTTGAGGGTGGTGCATTTGGTGCTACCAACACCTACGCTGGTCTGGTGAACCTTGACTTCGGTAACTTCTTCGTTGCCGGTCATGGTGCCTACACCGACTTCAACGGTGGTAGCGACTTTAGCTGGACCGCAGGCGTTGGCTTCAACGACTTCCTGCTGGAAGGTTCTCAGTTTGGTGTTTATGGTGGTGAACTGCCCCAGTTGGCAGGTCGCACCAGCAACCCCTGGATAATTGAAGGCTACTACGAGATTCCCTTCAACAAGTTCCTGACCGTTACCCCCGCTATCATCTACGGAGATGCTAACTTCGCTGGTCCTGATGATACCGGCTGGTGGGGTGTTGTGCGGGCTACCTTCCGCTTCTAAGTTACCGAGTCTTCTGACAACGTAATGTTTATATAGAAAAGCCCTGCTTATCCTAGGCAGGGCTTTTTTTTGGCATAGCCTGGCCACCTACGGGCGATGCCATGGGTTATTTCTCCCCTATGCTTTTGCCTTTTCCCTTCGGCGTCTTCTTTCTCCCCTGCTTTTGCTATGCACATCGAGACCCAATCCGTTCATATCGGTAGAGCCATTGACCCCGCCACAGGAGCGCTAGTCTCTCCTATCCACCTCTCAACCACCTTTGAGCGGGGGGCCGCGGGTGACTATCCCCACGGCTATGTCTATGGTCGCAGCGGCAACCCTAATCGCCATGCCCTGGAAACGGCTCTAGCTGGCTTAGAACAGGGAACTGAGGCGGCTGTTTTTGGATCGGGATCAGCGGCGACGTTTTCTCTGCTGCAAGCGCTAAACACCGGCGACCACATCGTTGCGCCCCAAAACGTTTACTTTGGGGTGCAGCAAATGCTAGGCCAAATTTTTGACCGTTGGGGACTGCAATACACGCTAGTCGATACTACGGATCTAGCGGCTGTGGCGAAGGCACTACAGCCCAACACCCGCCTGGTTTTGATTGAAACGCCTTCTAACCCGCAACTGGCAATTACTGACATTCAAACCGTCGCCGACCTGGCCCATCAAACCGGTGCGTATCTCGCCTGTGACAACACCATTCCCTCGCCAGTGCTGCAAAGGCCCCTGGCGCTGGGGGCTGATTTCGTCATCCATGCCACCACTAAGTACCTGGCCGGGCATAGCGATATCATTGGCGGTGCGGTCATCACTCAGGCGATGAATCCTCTGTTTGAGCAGTTACGGCTGATTCAAGGGATTGGCGGGGCGGTGCCCTCTCC
>CAYUBC010000221.1:0-6544 GCA_964442885.1 uncultured bacterium
GGCTTTCAGAGCTACCTGGTGCAGGAAGTGGGGCAACAAATCACCGCCGATATTCGCACGGATTTGTTTTCCCACGTCACCTCCCTGGCGGTGCGCTTTTTCGACCGCACCCCGGTTGGCAAGTTGATTACTCGCATTACCAGTGATGTGGATGCCTTGGGGGATGTCTTCGCCACCGGGGCGGTGGGCATTGTGACTGACCTGTTCTCGATTCTGGTGCTGCTGGTGGTGATGTTTACCATGCAGTGGCAACTGGCTCTGATGTTGCTGGCGCTGCTGCTGCCCGTCACCTGGTTGATTATTTTCTTCCAGCAGCAGTTCCGCAAGGCCAACTACAAAGCCCGGGAGCATTTGTCAGAATTGAACGCCGCGCTCCAGGAAAATGTGGCGGGCATCAACGTGGTGCAGCTCTTTCGGCGCGAGCGCTACAACGCTGAACTGTTTCGGGCCACCAATCAGCGCTACATCACGGCGGTGGATAAAACCATCTTCTACGATTCCGCCGTGTCGTCCACTCTGGAGTGGGTGTCGCTGGTGGCCATTGGCGGTGTTCTGTGGCTGGGGGGGCTTCTGGTCATGCAGGAAGCCCTCACCTTTGGGGTACTGGCGTCGTTTATTTTGTTTGCCCAGCGGCTATTCGACCCGCTGCGCCAGTTTGCCGATAAGTTCACCGCCATTCAAGCCGGACTCACCGCCGTTGAGCGGATTACCGATTTGTTCAACATTCCCCTTGAAATTCGCGACCCGGAGCAGAGTGATGGATGGGTGAGTCAGCCGAAGACCGCCAGGCCAACCCCATCAGAAATTCGTTTTGACAACGTTACCTTTGGCTACAAGGCCGATGAATACGTGCTGAAAAACCTCACCTTCACCATTCATCCCGGTGAAAAAGTAGCTCTGGTGGGGCCAACCGGAGCGGGCAAAAGCTCCATTATCCGCCTGCTCTGCCGTTTGTACGACATTACCACAGGGGCCATTCTGCTGGATGGGGTGGACATTCGTGACCTGCCCCAGGCCGAGTTGCGCCAGCGCATGGCCGTGATTTTGCAGGACGGCTTTCTGTTCGCTGGGGATGTGAAGAGCAACATTACCCTGGGGGAAGCCTATCCGCTGGAGGCCGTGGTGGAGGCCGCCCAAAAAACTAATATCCACACCCTAATTGAGCGACTACCCCAGGGCTATGACACCGAACTGCGGGAGCGAGGCGCTAACCTTTCCGGCGGCCAAAAACAGCTCCTGGCCTTTGCCCGCGCTGCGATTCGCAACCCCGGCATTCTGGTACTAGACGAAGCCACGGCCAACCTGGATGTGGGCACCGAAGCCATGATTCAAGATGCGCTGGAACATTTGCTGGAAGGTCGCACGGCCATCATCATTGCCCACCGCCTATCCACCATCCGCAATGTCGATCGCATTCTGGTGCTCAAGAACGGTGAACTGGTGGAGCAGGGCCGCCACGACGAGTTACTGGCCAGGGATGGTCTGTACTCTAGCCTGTATCGGTTGCAAATGCTGGGGGTGGAGTGAACCGCTCCGATGCCGACCAGCCCCCCAAGGCCGCCAGATCCTCCCGGCTTAAGCCCCTAGCGGTGCCGATTAAGCCCTTGGTCATCGGCGGCGAAATAATTCCCAATGGTCGGCGCGTGCGTCTGGATCTACCCGTAGCACGGTTGCCCACGGGCACCCAGATGTCGTTACCGGTAACGGTGATCAACGGCAAAAAGCCAGGCCCACGCCTGTGGCTGAGTGCGGCCATTCATGGCGACGAACTCAATGGGGTAGACATCATTCGGCGAATAGCGAAGGCGCTCAAACCCCATCGCCTCAGTGGGTCGGTGATTGCGGTACCGGTGGTGAATATCTTTGGGCTGCTGGAGCAGTCGCGCTACCTGCCCGACCGGCGTGACCTAAACCGCTCCTTTCCCGGATCGGGGCGAGGGTCGATGGCCAGTCGGCTGGCGTTTTTGTTCATGAAAGAGGTGGTCAGCCAGTGTACCCACGGGGTTGACCTGCACACGGCAGCGTTGCACCGGGTCAACCTGCCCCACGTGCGAGCCGACCTGGAGAACCCGGCCACTTACACCTTTGCCCAGGCCTTTGGGGCACCGATTATAATTCATGCCTCCCACCGGGATGGCTCCCTCCGTCAGGCGGCGGCTAAGCGAAAAATTCCCACCCTCCTCTACGAAGCCGGGGAAGCCCTGCGGTTTGATGCCGAGGCCATTCAAACCGGTGTTGATGGCATTTACCGGGTGATGGCCTATTTGGGGATGTATGCACCACCCAGCTCACTACCGCTGCCAGTCACCCAGGAATCGCGACAAACGCGCTGGGCGAGGGCATCGCGAGGGGGCATCTGGCATCGCTCAATTCAGTTGGGGGATGTCGTCAAACAGCGCCAGCCCCTCGGCTTTATTACCGATACCTTTGGCGATAAGCCCGTCCAGGTACGCAGCCCCATCGCTGGCATTGTGATCTGCTACGGGCAAAATCCCCTCGTTAACCAGGGAGATGCCCTGGTGCATGTAGCAGCAGTAGAAGGCCCTTAGGGATTGGGTTAGGGGTGTGGGATATTAAGATGGGCCGATGCAAATGGGTAGCTTAAAATCGAATTAACTACCTGCTTACCTGCTATGGCCACCACTGCCGATGATGTTTGGCGCTTGCTGGGCGAACTGACCGAAGCCCAGAAAGAAACTGAGCGCCGCTTTCAAGAAACCGAGCGACTGCTGAGGGCGCAGTCCCAAGAAACCGAGCGGCTGATGAGAGAGCAATCCCAGGAAACTGAGCGGCTGATGAGGGAGCAATCCCAGGAGACCGATCGCAAGCTTCAGGCGACGGCGGAGGAAAATCGCCGTGTGATCCGTCAAGTCAGCCAGCAGTTGGGAGAACTGGGCGGCAAGTGGGGGTTATTTGTTGAAAACCTGGTGGCTCCGGCCTGCGAAACGATTTTTCTGGCGCGCGGTATTCCGGTTCACCAAGTTAGCCAGCGGGTGAGAAAACGGCTTGAGGGCAACACCCTGGAAATTGATGTGCTGGTGCTAAACCAGGCCCATGTGCTGGCAGTAGAGGTTAAAAGCACCCTCGATGTGGACGATGTGAGAACCTTTGTAGAAATCCTAGGCCAGTTTCGCACCTTTTTCCCGGAGCATGACCATCGCCAGCTCTATGGGGCGGTGGCTGGCATCAGCATCAATCCTGCGGTTGAGTGCTACGCCTACCGCCAGGGGCTGTTTGTGCTAGCCCAGTCCGGCGAAACAGTGGTGATCCTCAACGACGAGCCGTTTCAGCCGCGAGCCTGGTAGACGCTGTAGCGATGGGTGCCTGGCCAGAAGCACGAGTCTCATTGGGAAAAACGGGTTAGTATTTACGTATTAATCCTCCTATGCCTATCTATGCTTGACTTGATCCGACTGGCCCAGCAAATGCAGGGCATTAGTGAGCATTTAGCCCAGGAGGCTGCTGCTGCCCAGGGGCGGGTGCTAGTGGCCCAGCAAGCCATGCAGGTCGCTATCCAGCGGCAGGAATCCCTGGTGGCGGCCCAGCAGGAGTATGGCGATCGCCTCGCTTTCACGGCGGCTCAGCCCATTGAACCTCTGGCTACCCGCCTCACGGTGACTCCTGCCCCCGCCGCCCACACCGTTATTGCCACCGACGGGTCGCAAATCTCCCCTAGCCACCACGAGATTGCCTATTGCTACCTCCTCAACATTGGGCGAGTGGTGTTGCACTACGGCCAGGGACGCTTTCCGCTGTTGGATAGCCTGCCGGAGGTGGTCTATCGCCCGGAGGATCTCTACGCCTCCCGACCCTGGGGCATTGGTACCGAGGAATGGATGGGCTACCGCCGCACGGTAGCCGAGGCGGTGGGGTTAGCGGAGTTGGGCGCTGAGGTGTCCGCAGAAGCCCCAGTCCACCCCCCTGGAGCTACTTCCCCTGCCCCAATGCTGGCCCTGGTGGATGGATCGCTGATTTACTGGTTTCTGGAGGCTCTGCCAGAAGCTGCGCGGGAGTTAATTCTGCCGCCCATTCTGGAGTCCTGGCAGCGACTGCGGCAGTTAGGCATTCCCCTAGTGGGTTATCTGAGTGCTTCCCGCAGTAGCGAAGCGATGAATTTCCTACGCCTGGCGGCCTGTCCCTTTGCCCAGCCCAATTGTCAACACCACTGCAACGGTCAGTCTGAGGCGGCCCCCTGCGGTCGGTTTGTGCCCCTGCGGGATGCGGTATTTTGGGCCACGGCGTTGGAACCTGGCCAACGCAGCCCCTTCTGGCGCAGTTCGGCCAGCATTTTAGACCTCTACGGCGACCAGCGCATCTACTTTTGCTACCTCAATGTGGGGGCCGAGGTGGCACGGGTGGAGCTACCCGAGTGGGTTCTGGCCGATGCAGCTCAGTGCGACATGGCCCTGCGCCTGGTGCTAACCCAGGTGCAAAAGGGCTATGGCTACCCGGTAGCGTTGGCGGAGGCCCACAATCATGCGGTGGTGCGAGGGGGCGATCGCAGCCGCTTTTTTGCCTTCCTGGAGCAAGAAATGATTCGCGCTGGGCTAAAAAACGTCGGCACGTCCTACAAAGAAGCCCGCAAGCGCGGCAGCATTGCCTAGCGGTTTGGGCAGGGCAATTCAGGCGGGGGGAATTTTGACGAAATGAAGTTTCAGAAATAGGATGCTTCCAGGGTGTAGTTAACGGCAACGATTCAGGCTGGCAACGGCTAGAGTCAATTTTTGGTATAGCAATGAGCACCGCTGTCTCGAATCAGGATCTTGACCGTTGTAGTGGAACAACCATTTAACCTATGCTCCTTGAAAAAGTCCCTACTATGTGCACCGCTGTTCCTGATCCGTCGTTTCAACCAGGCCCCATGGATGAAACCCAAGGTCTTAACCCTGCCCAACCCCTGGCCTCTGACCAGGATGACGGGGTTGACCCGTGGCAATTCATTGATATCACAACCACTCTGGGAGGTAGCCCAGCCGCTGACCTAGAGCCAGAATTTGCCTACAGGGCCGCTCCGCCGGTGTCGCCTCAGACGGCCAACCGATGGGCCTGCACCCGGGTAATGCAGGGTCACACCAGTTGGGTTCGCTCTGTGGCCGTTAGTGCCGACGGCAACTTTGCCGTTAGCGGCAGCGGTGATCGCACCCTGCGCATTTGGAATCTGGCCACGGGCAACCTGCTCTATTGCCTTAACGACCAGAGTGCATGGATCCGTGCCGTCGCCATGAGTCCCGATGGCTCTTGCTTTGCCAGCGTCAGCAATGACAATTCTGTTAGGCTCTGGCAACTGCACGATGGCCAGTGCATCGGCCAGCTTGAGGGCCATAGTAGCTGGGTCAGGGCGATCACCTTCAGCGCCGATAGCAAATACCTGTTTAGCGGCGGTCAAGACAACAAAATCTGCGCCTGGAGTGTCAGCAACCAGGCCTTGTTGCATCGCTTTAATGGCCATACCCACTGGATTAGAGCCCTGGCCGTGAGTGCCGACGGCACCACCCTGGTCAGCGGCAGCCACGACCATACCCTGCGCCTTTATCGACTCCAGGGCAAAGGCACTAACCATGTGCTCACCGGCCACCAGGGAGAGGTGCTGTCCGTAGCCGTTAGTCCTAATAACTGGCTGTTAGCCAGCGCCAGTGCCGACTGCACCGTGCGCTTTTGGAAGCTCAACAGTGGGCGAGAAATCACCCGTTTCAAAGCTCATCCGGCTCCAGTCAACTGTGTGGCCTTCAGCCCCGATGGCAGCCTGCTAGCTACCGCCAGCAACGACAGCACCATTCGCCTCTGGCACATCGATCAGGGCAAGCTAGTCGCCATTTTGCGCGGCCACGAGAGCTGGGTCTGGTCGGTGGCCTTTGTTCCCAACACTGGCCCCGTCCCCGACCTGGTGAGCGCTGGCTGGGATGGCACTGTGCGGCTGTGGCAGTATCAGGCGTGATTGGGTTTTGAGTTCAAAATTCAAAATTCAAAATTCAAAACTTATTCAAAACTGCGCCTGGATGAACTCCCGCCGCATCCGGGCAATGGCGTCGATGGAAATTCCTTTGGGGCAGGCGGCCTGGCATTCGCCGTGGTTAGAACAGTCGCCAAAGCCTTCCTGGGCCATTTGCTCAGTCATGGCAATTACCCGTGCCTTACGCTCAGGATGCCCCTGGGGTAATAGCGACAATTGGGAGATTTTGGCTGCCGTAAATAACGAAGCTGAGGCATTGGGGCAGGCGGCAACGCAGGCTCCGCAACCGATGCAGGATGCGTAGTCAAAGGCTAAGTCGGCCTTGGGCTTGGGCACCGGGATGACGTTGGCCTCTGGGGCAGAGCCGGTTTTGACGGAAATATATCCCCCGGCCATAATAATGCGGTCGAAGGCAGCCCGGTCTACCACCAGGTCTTTAAGCACCGGGAAGGCTTGGGCGCGCCAGGGTTCGACAGTAATTTCGTCACCGTCTTGAAAGTGGCGCAGGTAGAGCTGGCAGGTAGCGGTTTGGGGCAGGCCACCGTGGGCTTTGCCGTTAATCATCACGCCGCACGAGCCGCAAATGCCCTCCCG